>CAJCIW010000113.1 GCA_903970455.1 Verrucomicrobiota bacterium
AGCCGCCCCCGATGGAAAGCAGGGTATAGGTGTGGGCTGCCTGTAGGGCAGTCATGCCGTGCATCGCTACGCCGATAATCAAACCCCCGACGATATTGATGATGGCGATGACGATACCGGCGATGACGTCTCCCTTGACGAACTTCATCGCACCGTCCATCGCTCCATACAGCTGGCTCTCTTTGGTCAAGGCAAGGCGAAGGTCGCGCGCCTGACCTGCATCGATGATCCCGCTGCGCATATCGGCATCGATACTCATCTGCTTGCCGGGCATCGCGTCCAATGTAAAGCGGGCCGCAACCTCCGCGACGCGTTCGGCGCCTTTCGTGACGACGATGAATTGGACGATGGTAATGATCAGGAAGATGATGCCACCGACGACAAAATTGCCTCCGACGACGAAATTCCCGAACGCAAAGATAATATGCCCCGCGTTGGCATGGAGCAGGATCTGTCGTGTTGCTGAAATTTCAATCCCTAAGCGAAAAAGCGTCGTGATCAAAAGAAGCGAGGGAAACATCGAAAGCTGTACAGCTCTAGGGATGTATAGGGCCACCATCAAGAGCGCAATCGAGATCGTCATATTGAGGGCGATCAGGTTGTCGATCACCCCAGGGGATACGGGGATGATGATCATCATGATGAGAATGATGATGAAAAGCGCTAAGAGGATATCGCTGGAAGAATTGATGATGTTAAGCGCTTTATCCCCACCAAGCGTGCGGGCGAGGCGGTCAAAGAAATTTTTCATTTAAAAAGCTCCACTCCTGATGTATCCAATGTTTCGATCCCTTCCAACCAGCGCAGGATCTCGGCTACGGCCTGATAAGTGTCCTCAGGGATATATTCACTGATTTTCCCTTTTTCAAAAAGGTTTTGTGCTAAAGTGACGTTACGCATGATCGGAATTCCATTTTCTTGGGCTATCTTGATAATCAAGTCGGCGACCGTCCCTTTTCCCATCGTGACGATCTTTGGCGCCGGCTCGGTCTCGGGAAAATATTCGACGGCAACAGCAATATGGACAGGATTGGTGATGATCGCCTTGGCGCGTTTCACCGACATCGGCCCTTCCTGGTAGGCGATCTCTTGGGCGGTTTGGCGCCGCTTGCTCTTCATTTGGGGATCGCCTTCCGTATCTTTAAACTCCTGTTTTACCTCAAATTTTTCCATCTTCATTTCTTTTGCGAAATTTCTTTTTTGGAAAACAAGGTCAAAAATAGCGATCGCTAAAAAGAAAATTCCGACCCGGATGATGACCTTGACCAAAAAATTGGAAAAGACGAGGGCGCTGCCTTCGACCGGGAGGGCAGCCGTGGAAATAATTTCAGGAATACTGTACCAGACGACGGAATAAATCAGGATCAAAGCACCGGTAATCTTAAAAATCGATTTTAAGAGTTCAAAGAAAGTCTTAAACTTAAAGAGATTCTTAATATTCGTCACAGGATTCAGCCGTTTAATATCGGGCTTCATCGCCTCAGCAGAAAACACCGGGCCCACGATGAGAAAACTCGTTAAAACCCCGATGCACGCTGTCAAAACTAGGATCGGCATGCTTGTATTGAAAATCACTTGGACTGCTTCGGTCAAAATATCGGCTGCCCGGTTTTGCATATCAATATTTGTTCCGGAGAGTTTGAACATGCTAATTATATAGGAAGCGAGGACCTGGAAAAGATACCCCGAGGTGATGATGACTGTAGCGATTGAGACAACGAATGTGAAGGCCGACGGGAAATCCTGCGCCTTGGCGACTTGCCCTTTTTTGCGCGCGTCGCGCAGCTTCTTCGGGGTCGCCTTTTCTGATTTTTCTGCCATGCACCAATCCTAAAGGTGATACAACACACCCAGGTCACATCGCAATCTATAGGAAACTCCCTCTTAGTTCAAGGGAAATGCATTCTAGGATGATTTAGGCCCTTTTGCGACGAAGAAATGATCATGGCCAGTTCTACCCGTTGTCCAGTAGGGGTAAGGAGTGTCGAGTTTGAGTTCGACGTAATTTAAAACCGTTTTTAAGTAATCTATGGTTTTTTGACGTGCTAAAGGGACGTATTTTTCCAGGAGCGTTGGGATCCCCTTTCGTACCGAAAGCCATCCTTGGAATTCCCCCAGGAGTTGATCGGGTGTTGGCCTCCTGCGGAACTTAGTCAAGTCCATCGAATCAAGAAACTCTTGGTAAAGCGGATGGGCGGCCAGGTTCTCTTTTCCGCCGATTTCTTGGAGGAAGTTGTCAAGACAATCTTTTTGCTCTTTGACGTACTGAATTCTCTCCTTGGTGGGGATATTCAGTTTGATGTGATCGAATTTCCAAGTATCAATTTCGTTGTTACACGCGGTAAATTGAAATGTGCTTTCAAAAATCAAAGTGCTTTCCGCATCTTGCGTTAAAAGTGGCGTCAAACGATCGATAATGCCAGGATCGAAAAATTTCCAAGTCGACTGATCAACGACCACTTCTGAAAAAAGGTGTTGAATCGAGGCCATTTCGCCACTGTCGTTGCAGCTGAGGATCAAATGCAATCGATCTGAAGACAGTTCCTTGGATTTTCTCAATGAAGGATCAAGGGACACCCAAACCTTATTTGGATCATTTGGCAGTGACTCATTAGGACCGCGGCCAATGAAGAGAGAAACCTTTTTCCCTTCGGCAACGAATTGTACAATCTTTCGGATGACCGCTGCATTATTTCTTATTTTGATTCCCTCTAGGGTTCCAGCCCCCACGAAGAAATGATCATAATCGCCTCTGTAATTTGTCCAGTAGGGATAAGGCGTATTGGCCTTGAGCTCCACGTTGTCATAACGCTTGTCCAGGTAGTCTAACGTTTTTTGCCGTGCCAAAGAAATGTATTTTTCAGCGGGAGATAGAATCCCTTTTTTCGTTGCAAGCCAAGGGGAAAAAAAGGAAAGCAATTCTTCAGTTGTCAATTCTTGGACGAGCATGTCAGGAAGTGTGGAAAGAAATTCTTTGTAAAGGGGATTGGAAGCGAGGTTTTCTTTGCCGCCGATTTCTTGAATAAAATTGTCTAAACAGGTTTTTGAAGCTTCATAGTATTCTGTTAATTCCCTATTTATTTTCTCTTCATTTATACCAATACTATTTTGATGGTGATCGAAGTTCCAGTCTGGAATAGAGGGATCCGGCGAAACGCCATTTATCAGGCTTTCAAAGAGCAGTGAATTGTCTACATCCACACGATTCAATAGCGAGGTCAAACGATCGATGATCCCGGGTTGGAAAAATTTCATGGTAGATTGATCGACAACTACTTTGAAGAATAGATGTTGAATGGAAGCCATCTCTGCACTATCGTTGCAACTGAGGATCAAATGCAATCGATCAGCGGGAAGTTCTTCATTGCTTTTCAGCGAAGGATCGATAGAGACCCAAATCTCATTAAGGTGATCTGGCGCTGGAAGCGGCTCCGCGGGACCGCGGCCAATGAATACATTAACTTTGAAGCCTTCAGCGATGAATTTCTTGATCTTTTCGATTGTCGCTCGATTATGCTCATTCTTAACTGCCTCTAATGGATGAGGGGAGGAAGAGGTAGAGGAAGCTGGAAAATACTGGGATTGAGTTGTATTAAATTGTACTGCCATTTAATCCTTAAAATTAATTATTTTAATATCAATAATACATTAGTTTATTATTTATTGCAAATGTTTTATAATCGGCTCATTTACAGTCAATTAGATCGATGTGTTAATTCGAATCGCTCTGCAACTCAAGCTTTATTGAGATGAGCTTAAACAGATCCTGAGCGGTGAGAATGCCAACCAATTGCTTTCCCTTCACGACGAGGATGATGGGCATTTCGGAGCGGTTCATGAGGTCCAGAGCCTCTAAAGCCGTGGTTTCGGGGGTTATGGTTTTGAAACGGGAGGTGGAGACCATGGCTTCGTGGACGGAAATTTTTGCCCATTTTTCCGAGGGGATGGCTTTGACTTCTCTTAGGCTGATGTATCCGATCAAGGTGGATTTTTCAGTGACGGGATAAAGATGATGATAGGTGTGGTAGACATAGTCTTCGATAAATTCCTTGATAGAGGCGTTGGGAGGAACGCTGATCGGCTTTTTGGTCATGAATTTCTGGACTTTCTCGCCGCGGAGTTCATGGGTAACCAGATGTTGCGAGCGGGACATCGCGGCAGCTCTTTGTAAAAAGAGGCCCAAGATGATAAACCAGACACCGGCGATGATATTACCGGTGATGAGGGAGAAAATGCCGAAAAAGACTAAGAGCATCCCGAATCCTGCTCCTATGCGGGAGGCGATCTTAGTTGCCCATTCAGAGTCTTTTTTGATCCCCCACAGAATGGCACGGAAAATCCGTCCTCCATCTAAAGGAAAGGCAGGGACTAAATTGAAAATCGCAAGCACAAAATTAATGAGGGCGAGGTAACTCGTCACAGCGATGACGGGCAGCGGCCATTGGGCATTTTTGCCGGCAAGAGTCAAAAGATACAAACCTCCGGAAAGAATGAGGCTGACAATCGGCCCTGCAATTGCCATGAGAAATTCAATTTTGGGAGTTTGGGGTTCCTTTTTGATTTCTGCAACGCCGCCGAAAATAAACAGGGTGATTTGGGTAATAGGGAGCTTGTAATGTTTGGCGACCATCGCATGCCCCAATTCATGCAAAATTACACAGACGAATAGTCCAAGCATGCCGATAACGCCCATCGCCCAATAAGTCCTTAATAGGAGCTGGGGATAATAAAACGGAAAATAGCCGGCCGCCAGCGACCAGGCGAGCAGAAAGGCGATGAGGAACCAACTAAGATCGATGCCGATCTTAATCCCGGCAATGGTAAGTAAATGAATCCGTTTTCCAAACATACTCTTCCTGTAGCAGATCTCAGCGAAGACGTACAGAAAATTAATTTCTTAATTGGTAAAGCGTAACATTCAGGCCACCATGCTTAAGCGGCCATTCCGACATGACAGTGCAGCCTGTCGCTTTGA
>CAJCIW010000114.1 GCA_903970455.1 Verrucomicrobiota bacterium
TTTTTTTGTCCATTTCATCGAGTCCGCGATGGTCGATCTCCAGCATATCGAGAGCGAGATGAGCGGTCTGACGGTCGATTTTTGGATGTTTCTTAATCTGGACGAAATCGCGTGCCCAGCGCAGTAAATTGTTCGCAATGCGAGGCGTGCCCCTCGCTCGCTCAGCAATGCCCAAGGCCCCTTCTTTGGTTAGGGCGACGTTGAGAAGTTTTCCTGAGCGGAGGAGAATGATTTCTAAAAATTCTGGTGAATAGTAATCCAGCCTGAAATTCAGAGCAAAACGGGAGCGCATAGGACTGCTTAGAAGGCCCACCCGCGTGGTCGCTCCGACCAGCGTAAAAGGGTTCAGCTTGACTTGAACGCTGCGGGCCGAAGGGCCTGAATCGATCAAAAGATCCAGAGAAAAATCCTCCATGGCCGGATAGAGATACTCTTCGACTGCCCGGTTCAACCGGTGGATCTCGTCGATAAAAAGCACATCGCCTTCTTTTAAGTTGGTCAAGATGCCGGCCAAGTCGCCGGGTTTCTCGATGACGGGCCCCGAGGTGAGGACAAGATTAGTCCCCATGGTTTTGGCGATGATATTAGCAAGAGTCGTTTTGCCGAGGCCTGGCGGTCCATGCAAAAGGCAATGGCCCAAAGCTTCTCGGCGCTCTTTTGCCGCCTGCATAAAGACTACCAGCCTCTCCCGAATATTATTCTGGCCGATGAAATCTTCAAGCGATTGGGGCCGGAGAGGGACCTCGAAAGGCTCGTCCTCTTTAGTCCAGGAAGACTGAATGAAGGGTTCGTTCATAATTTTTATAGGCTCTTGTTAAAAACTCTAGCAAGAAATCGATTTCACGCGCTATACATATATGTTCAAAAAAAACCTGTTTTTACATTTCAAGGAATAACCATTCTATGACCTTACAATCTGACCGATGGATCCGCCAAATGGCTGAGGAGAAAGGGATGATTGAGCCCTTTGTCGATACGCAAGTGCGCTATGTCAATGAAAAGAAAGTCATCAGCTACGGTCTGTCCAGCTATGGATATGACTTGCGCGTGGCAAGAGAATTTAAGATCTTTACCAACTTGAACAATTCTCTTGTCGACCCTAAGAATTTCAATGAGAATGCATTCGTGTCTATTGAAGCGGACGAATGTATCATTCCTCCTAACTCTTTTGCCCTTGCCCGAAGCGTCGAGTATTTCCGCATCCCGCGGAACGTGCTCACCCTCTGCATCGGCAAGTCCACCTATGCCCGCTGCGGCATTATCGTCAATGTGACCCCTTTCGAACCCGAATGGGAAGGATTCGTCACCCTGGAGATTTCCAATACCACTCCCTTGCCTGCGAAGATTTACGGCAACGAAGGGCTGGCTCAGGTGCTTTTCTACGAAAGCGCGGAACCCTGCGAGGTGTCGTATGCAGACCGGAAGGGTAAATACATGAAGCAAATGAAGATCACATTACCTGTAGCATAGCTAATTACTGGCAGCGGTTTACAAAAAAGGGAAAAACCCTTAAGTATCGGAATTGGAGCAATGTGTTAAGGCGATGCGAGAAAATTTATTTCCGAGCAAAGGGATGGTAGGTATTATTGCCCAAAATTGGTGGGTGGCCCTCTTTATTTCTCTCTGCGCCCTTGTGTATTTTAATTCCGTCAGCAAGAAAAACGAAGTGCTCTCGGCTCTTGAAAGGCGTATGGACTCCTTAAACGCTGAAAAAACCCTACTTCTACAGGAAAAAGAAGATCTCCTCCTTCAGGTCAACAGCCAAAGCGACCCTGCCTGGATCCAACTGACATTGATGAAAGGGCTTGGGCTTGTTCCCGAAGGACAATTGAAAGTCTATTTCCATAACGAAGGTTGATAGATCCCTTGATCACTTTCCAAATCCTACTCCTGCTCCTCTTCCTCTTCTGTTCCGGATTTTTTTCTTCTTCCGAGGTGGCCCTATTTTCTCTTTCTTCGATGAAGGTCAAATCGTTTAAGTCAGACCCCGATAAGCGGAAACAGCTCGTTGCAAGGCTGCTCGCCTCTCCCAGGGATCTCCTCGTGACGATCATCATGTTCAATATCATCGTGAATATTTTGATTCAGAACGTCACCTCGAGCATTTTTGGCGATTTTTCAGGGTGGGCCTTTAATGTGGGAATCCCTCTAACTTTGACAATCGTTTTTGGCGAGGTGATCCCCAAATCGATCGGAATGGCCAATAATGCCAAGATCTCTTATCGAGTGGCCCCCCTTTTGAATGCCGCACAGCATTTGTTTTTGCCGATCCGAAAAGTATTAATCAGTGTGACCAGCTTCATTTCCCGCATCATGTTCTTCTTTCTTAAGCCCGAGGAAGACATTTCTTATGACGAATTGCAGCATGCATTAAAGACCTCCCGCCGCTTCGGGATATTAAACGAAGATGAGGCTGAGCTTGTCCGCGGTTTTTTGCTGCTCCAGGATTCTCAAGTCAAAGAGTTGATGCGTCCACGCGAAGAGGTCCTCTATTACGATCTGGATGAACCTCTTTCCAAGCTCATCCATCTTTTCGTCGATCAAGAATGCTCCCGGATTCCCGTCTGCAGGGAGAACATGGACAATGTCATCGGCATGATCAACAGCCAAATCTTTTTCATTAATCGGGAAAGCTTGCAGACCTCCGCCGATGTATTACCCCTTTTAGTGAAACCTTTTTTTGCTCCTGAAGGGATTTCAGCCGAAGGGCTGCTCCGCCAAATGTACGAAAAAAAACAATCGATCGCGCTTGTCGTCGACGAATATGGATCCATCTCAGGTTTGATCTCATTGGAAGATCTCGTTGAGACTGTTGTAGGCGAAATCGCAGATGCAAGGGATGAAAAGAGCCGCTACACGATGTCTGGGGAAGACGTGCTCATCGCCAGCGGAAAATTGGAGCTGGCTGAATTTGAGAGAATTTTCGGAGTCACCTTGCCGAGTGAAAACAACATGGTGACCATCGGTGGTTGGCTAACCGAGTTGATGGGAGATATCCCCAAGACGGGGGCAAAATACACGTCGTATGGCTTCTTCTTCCATGTTCTTGCCGCCGACCCCAAGCGGATCCGCCGTATTTACGTCCGCCGGATTAAACCAAGGAGTGAATAAGAAGTGGCTCACTCCTGGAAGTTCTTTCTCTTCATGATTCTTACCTGCCTTGCTGTCCAAGGTTTTTTTGCGATGATGGAGATGGCCTGCGTTTCCTTTAACAAGGTGCGCCTTCAATACTTCGCCAGCAAGCAAAATAAACGCGCCCTTTGGTTAAGCTATCTGCTTCACCATCCCGCTCTGCTTTTCGGCACGACGTTGATCGGGGTGAATACAGCGCTGGTCGTCGGCTCCGAGTGCGCCCGCCGCTTTTACGATGCCTTGGGATTAAGCCCTGATTGGGCGCCCCTCTCTCAAATTATTATCGTTTTGATTTTCGCCGAGATCGCCCCGATGTTCGCCGGAAGGCGTTATGCAGAGCATGTCGCGATGCTCGGGATCCCTATTTTATTCTTCTTCTCAGTGCTCCTGCGCCCCGTGATCTGGCTATTAGACTTGCTGTGTCGATGGATCAACCGCCTGATCGGCAAATCCGTGCCGGCAGGGATCTATTTTTCCCGCGAAGAGCTACAAAATATGATCGAGGAAAGAGAAGAGACGATCAGCACAGAGCCCGCGAAAAGGGAATTCAACACCGCCGCCGCTAACATTTTCTCTTTGAAGAACAAGACGGCAAAAGACCTGATGAAACCAATCACCCTTGTTCCCCTTGTCCCTTCTTTTTGTACAGTTGGCGAAATGCGCGAGATCGTCAAGGATCAGCTTGTTTTCTTTTTACCGATCTACCATCGCACTCCGCAAAACATCGTCGCGATTGCATATCCCCGCGACCTTTTGCGTTTGTCCGCCAACAAGAGAATTAAAGATAACTCCCGCCCGCCCTGGTTTATCACAGAGAACAACTCGATTTTGCATATCCTCAAACAGTTCCGCCGCAATAATCAGAGCTTGGCCATCGTTCTCAATGAAAAAGGTCTCGCCACCGGCGTTTTGACCCTCGATGAAATTGTTGATGAGATCTTTGGTCTGTCCGACCAGTGGATGTCTTTTGAGGAGATCCTACCCCGCGTTTACCACGTGATCGTCGACCGCACTTTCCCCAGCGACATGCGTCTTGATGAATTCAATAGCCAGTTCAATGTCAACCTGGCCTATCAAGACGCAGAAACCCTTGAAGAGTTAATGAAACTCGCTCTCGGCCACCCC
>CAJCIW010000115.1 GCA_903970455.1 Verrucomicrobiota bacterium
TTTTTTATGGCGCCGTCTTCGCCAAAAAAATGAATCGCAATGGGAAGAACAGCTTTAGAATAATAATAAATGGTCGTTGTGCCATCCCCATTTTTCACCGTTGTGGATCCGTTTGTTTGCCCTGGAATGGGAGGATCGTAAGAGATATTATAGAGGGAATGCAATCCATCCTGATGGCCAACCGGAAAGAAGAGCTCATGCACCCGGAAATGAGGAACACCTGCACCGAAACCTCGATATCCGCAGAGAAAGGTCTCATTTTTTCCAGAATAGTTCTCTAGCAGCGGGGGCTCAGCGTAGGTTAATGTTTCATCCCTGAAAAAAGGGCTGCTTACAGCAGCAAGAATAGGAGGAAATAGACCATCGATCTTTGTTTTTTTCTTTTTCTCTTTAATCTTTATGGGCGCTGGGCGTCTTTGATAGGTGTATTCGGCAGTTTGGCCGTTTGATGCCTCAAAGTGGCTTCGTTTTTCCATTGCAGCAGATTGATGGATGCGCAGTGAAGCGTAGACCCACCGCTCCTTCGGATCCATGCTTTCTACAAGAAATAGATTTCTGTTTTGGTAATGATATTTTAGAACCTTTCCATTTGGTAAGATTTCTTTATTTAAGAAAAAATTCAGGGGATATGTCCAACTATAAATTCTGATTGTCCCATCTGGGGAGTATACCATCAATTTTGTCCCGTCCAGGATGATCCGTGTGTTTCTGGGGTCGTATCTGCCGTTTGGAGTGCAGCCGGAAAAGTTGGAAATGGCATAGAGAGAAGAAGCTAGATAGGTTTTCCCATCAATCACGTAGTATTCTAGGGCCATCCCATTGGGTTCCGTAACGCGGAAACCGTTGGAATTCTGCTTCATTGTCAGCCTTAAATGAGGCAAAATCCGCCAGCCTTGATAGTTTTTTTTGAGGTGAAGGTAGAGATAATATGTGTCCCAGTTGCCATGCTGATGTTTATTTTTTGGGGGGAAAGAACAGGGCATGTGAGGAGGAATGTAAATACGATTGAGGAAAATACTTTGGGCTCCTTTAACGATCAGGTCGGTACGTTTCAAGGCAGGCTGGCCGCTTAAGGGACTGATGATTCCGCCAATGAGAAGATCTTGTTCGCTAGAAAGGGTGGCTATTTGATCGGGTGTGGAGGGGATGAGGTCCTGCAGCTCCTCTTCCTCAGAAAAAACAGGGGCTGTGGTAATGAGGAAACAAATTAGAGCTATTAAATATCGCTTCATTTTTGATCCTCATCTCAATTTGAAGATCGATACTACGAAAAAATCATTTTTTGAGAATTAAAAAAAAATCAAGGCACATCATCCACGCCACCTTTATTCCAAGGATGGCATTTCACGACACGCTTAATGGCCAGCCACACACCTTTCCAACACCCATGTTTTTCCACGGCCTGCATGGCGTAATCCGAGCATGTTGGATAAAACCGGCAGCATTCGCCCAAGAACGGACTGATGCAAAGCTGGTACAACCGAATGAGTTTTAGGAGTAGAAATCGAATCATTCTTAAAGTATAGGTTCTAGAAGATTCTTTTGACGACAGAATTATTTTCTTGTTATAAAAAAACCTTCACAGAAATGAGAGGTGCAATGACTCGGCAATTAAAAACAGTGGTTATTGGTGGAAGCTCCGGGATGGGTTTAGCAACAGCCCAACTGCTTTCCAAGCTTGGGCATGAAATCGTGATTGCAAGCCGATCAAAAGACAGGCTTGAAAAGGCAAGGAAACTCATTGGAAAGGCTGAATGCCATGAGCTAGATGTCACCAAAGAAGCCGATCTATCCCGTTTTTTTGATTCCATAGGGGACTTTGATCATTTAGTCACCTCCGCTGCCAATTTTATCATGGGCCCTTTTCTAAAGCTTCCACTGGCCGAAGCAAAGCAGTTTTTCGACAGCAAGTTCTGGGGACAATATTTAGCAGCGAAACACGGCGCGCCCCATATCCGAAAAGGTGGGTCCATCACTTTTTTTTGCGGCGTCGCAGGACAAAAGCCTTTTCCGAATTTCTCCGTCGGAAGCGCCATCAATGCCGCCTTAGAAGGACTCACACGGGCATTAGCTCTTGAGCTATCTCCCATCCGCGTGAATGCGATCGCCCCTGGCACTGTCGCGACTCCCGTATGGGATTCACTGCCCGAAGAAGAGCGCTCCAAAGAATTTGCAAAGGCTGCAGCTCGTTTGCCTACCAAAAGAATCGGGCATCCCGATGACATCGCTAAAGCCGTGGCGTATCTGATCCAGTGCGGATTTGCGAGCGGCTCAGTCGTCTACGTCGACGGCGGCGAGAGGATCGTATAAGAGTGAGCAAGAGCTTTTTGATTTGTTAGATAAAAGATTTCAGCAAGCTAATTTCTAAGAGATGGCCACTGACGCAGCCGATGAGAACTCCCATGAGAGCAACAAATGGTCCGGCCAAGAGAAAACCGATAATCCCTCCAGCACAAGCACACAGAGCTGTGCCAATAAAACCATATAATTTAAGAGTTTTAGCATTTTTTTTACTTTTCATATCAACCTATAATTAATTTGGTTCGATTCAAATATTATAGATGAAAATTTTGATTATTGTCAATTGTTTTATTAGGTGCAAGTAGCTCAGAGTTAAATTGTTAATTATTAAATAAATAATTTATATTCAAGCCCTCTGTACCGGACAAAATTTTCATAGGATTTTCTAACATATTAACCTGCAAGCATTTAGAACCTTAAGGATTTTTCGA
>CAJCIW010000116.1 GCA_903970455.1 Verrucomicrobiota bacterium
TTAAAGTCTAAGTTTAATTACATTGCCTGGAGTTTCCTAAAAACCTGAATGACAGCGATTTAAAAAATCAGGGAGTAATAATAAAATATTTAATAAAAATTTACAGAATTTGCAATTACGTTGATTAGATTCCAATTCATTGTTATAAGAAGGTTAAATAAGAGAACTGAAGAGGGCCATGTTTAAGAAATTCAGCAGTAAAAATGGATTCGATAAAGGTGATACTTCCCCATCTATCTATTCAGACCTTTCCAATCGCCCCCCGAATCCCTTCACGACAGATTTGATGAACGCCATCGAGCCGCATGCCTTTGATATCGTTGAAGAAGAAGCTCAAGAAGAAGAACCCGAGACAACCGTTGCGGCCGGCGTCTCGATAAAAGGGACGATGTCCTTTCAGAAGCTACTCAGGATCGACGGTATCTTCGAAGGGGAACTCCTCTCTTCCGGCAAATTAATCGTCGGCCCCACAGGCACCGTCAAAGCCAACATCAATCTCGAAGAAGCCTTCATCTCAGGCAAAGTCACCGGCGATATCACCGTGAAAAAACGTCTCGTCCTACGAGGCCGGGCAGAGGTCCGCGGCGACATCACCACCCCCTTCCTCAGTGTCGACGAAGGAGTCTCCATCGTTGGCATCTTGAATGTTGTCCAAGAATCTGCACCCGAATCTTGTGAAGAAGATCCCTATTCAGAGCCGGAAAATTGAAAAAAATTCCCAATTACAAAAAATGACCCAGAAAAAATAGTGTTGTTGTCTCAACATGAGGCCAACATGTGCACACTTCAATTTCTCATCATGACACTGATTACTGCTTTAAATGGGCATCTTTTTGCCGAAGAAAATTTTCTCGTTTATGACGTTACCGCCAAGGAAATGCTATGCGAACGAGGGCCGCATTGCGATTAACGGATTCCACCTAATTCATCCTTTAAAATTGCTTTGAACTTGATCGGTTTTGACTCCGGAATTCTTATCGATGAAACGACTCCTGAATGGCCCTAGAAACAAGGATATACCGATTTTTTGTCTCAATGGAAGATGCCGCTGACTCCTCAACTGTGGATGGGCTATTCCTGCATTTGGTATTCGCAAGTGCTCACTTCAAATCTGGGCATGGAAAAGTCCCAAAACTACGTTGATCTGTTTAACTATCGCAATAAAGATATGTCCGGAGGCCTTACCGAGGCTTGGATGGAGTCCTCGTTAAAAATCACACCCCGCGAACAGATTTTCTTCCTGGAAAAAATCATCAATGAAACTCTTCCCGTCTCTGCGCACTCGTTTGCGATGACGAAAAAGATCGTATTTTTAGATGAGATCAACGACTGGAAGCTTTACGGAAAAACAGGATCGGGGCGCCACATTCATGCTGACGGAACGGTCGAGCAAGAATTGGGAAGCGGCTGGTTCATTGGCTGTTTGGAACACAATGACCGGTCCATTGCTTTTGTGCTTAATTTAAGAGATGAAATGAAAACAGAAGGCTTTCCAGGGCCCCGAGCATTGCAACTCTTGATCCCCTTTATTCAGTAAACCGAAACGCAAGCCCATCCAGTTCCGCAGGAAAAAAGGCGCCTTGCCCGCATTAGTTATAGTATGTTTTCAGGGGGATGAAGAAATTTTTCATGGAAATTAAAATCTTGATTAAATAGATTCACATCCACTTTTTGAAATTCTGTGTTAAGTAGGTGCAAAATGTTAAAATTTTTCATGGCTTGTTTATGCTTTACCTCATGCCTGTATAGCTCTATAACTTATCAAGATTGCGAATCTGTTGTGGATGTTATTTCTAAAGAAACCAAAGCAATTACCGCTATTAATCCTGCAGATCATGATGAATTGGCAAAAATGCATGTTTCAAGAGGGGAGAGCTACATGCTGAGTGAACAGAGTGAGAAAGCAATCGAAGATTTTGAAAAAGCTCTTTTTCATGCTGAATATTCCAGTGACGTAGAATTTAAGATGGGTGACTGCTTTTAGAGCGATATTTGGAAAAATGATAAGTTACGACCAGCTTGCAATAGCAGAAAAAGCTGAATACGCACTTGAACAGCTCACATCCGTGGTAAATTACTTTCAATGCGATGACCGCTTTAGCGAATTTGAGTTTGCATTGAATAGTGTTGATTCAAATGATATCTCGATCATACGAATAGCGATCGATCCAAATGAACCGCAGCCTTCCTGGTGGTGTGTAAATACTGTTGAGACCACCGCTTCTGTTTTAATGGGCATAGTAGCAAATATTAGGGCTGGTGCAGTGAAAGTTTCCGCAACAAGGTTAATAGGAAAGCTAGAACAAAAGGCGATTAATTGCTGCTATGCAGGGGGATTGTGGAGTGCTTGCATTCAGCCGCTTGCAGATAAGCTACAACAATGGCTTCAAAAATGGAAAGTATTCGGAATTCCCCCAGATTCTTCTTGGGATTCAGATCTTTAAATGACAATCTTCCTTTGGAGAAATTATGAAATACGTTTACCTAGGACTGCTTTTTTTAGCACAACAGGCTTTTGGATCAGAGTTCCTCAAGCCTGAACTTCTTAAGGGGGTAAAGGCAATTACGGTTTCCTCTCAGATTTCTCCCCGCTCTCTTGATCAAGTTTATGAATCTGCATTGGTGAACACCCTGTCGAAATCGAGTAAAGTTATTAAGGTTGACTACCCAGCGAACGGGAACTTTTATACGGCGATTTCTAATTCAACTTTTTTGAAATTGTCGCTTCAAAATTGGATTACAGAAACAGGAAATACAGAAAAAAAACAATTCAAAGTTGAAATGCAAATAGTTCTTGAGTGTTCTACTAATCCGAAGGAAAAGAACGGGGAACGCAATTTACTGACATGGATAGGAGAAGAATCTTTCGACTTTTTGCCTAATGAGCAAAAATTGATGGAAATTGGAAAAAAGGCTGTAGTGAAACTTACAAACCAATTTATTCAGGAATACAAGCTGCAAAACACAGATAAAATCGATCAGTTAATTTTTTACATTTTGTGAGTTGAAGACTATTCAATAACAGCAAATGCGAGAGCATCGACTTGCGTGGGGAAAAAGGCTTTCAATTCGTGCCCTATGGAACGAAATAGGGTATCGTCTAATGACGGAGCGACGAGTAGGATTTTTTTATCGCATAAGACTTCTCTGCGGCGGTGGGAAACTTCGATCCGATGACGGAATTCCCCATGGGAGAGAAAATGGGTGTGGTCGAAGGCTTTCCGCAGGACAATATGGACGGGAGCCGAAAAGACTTTGCCAATTTCCGAGGCAAGCATGTGATGGGGATCGAATCCGATTTTCTGCTTTTCCCAAAAGGTACAAGGGAGCGGGATGATTAGGTCGGGCAACGGACGTTTGCACGCAAGCCATTGGTAGGCCATCAGGGAGGCGGCTGCGGAAATGCTGTCGGGCCTGCCTGATTTGATTGCGTTGAGCAAAGTTTGAGCCGGGCCGAAGGGCTCGCAAGCTGCAAGCTGCTTGTGAATGACGACAGACCGACCCACGCATCTTTCACACCTTCCTTTGCCAAATTCTCCAAAACAGGTGCGGCAGCGGCCATGCAGATCGATCAACGAGATCTGTTCCAGGCAAACGGGGCAGAACGTGTTTTTTTCCTGAGGCAGAAGCTGATCGCAGTGCAAACACAGGCGGGGATAGAATAGGTCCAAGACTCGTTTAATACTGAAGGCCATAGCGCGGTTTTTCCAGGCTGCCTCGGATCGTCAAGGTGAACGGCTCCGTTATTTTCAGGATCACGTCTTGATGCATCTTGAGATCGATGTGGATTTTTCCCTCGAGATCGATGTAGGAGAGCTGTTTGCTCGGTGCGAGATAAAATTCTGCGCGGCCTCCCTCGCTAAAAGAATTTTGCAACGACATGAGATATAACTTATTCCCATGGAGTTCGAATTCTAGCTCCCCTTGTACTGGGGTTAAGATTCCTGGGTCGAGTCCAATTTTTTTGATCATTTCTATCGGAACGTCGAAGATGGAAGACTCT
>CAJCIW010000117.1 GCA_903970455.1 Verrucomicrobiota bacterium
GAAAGAGATCTGCATCGATACGGAGACAACGGATATCCGCCCCATGCTGGCCAGGATTGTAGGGACAGGTCTTGCCCTGCGAGCGGGGGAAGCCTGGTACATTCCTTTAAACGACTCTTTGGACAGGAAGAGCACTCTCCAAGGGCTGAAGCGCCTCCTTGAGAACCCGCACATCAAATCCAGCGGGCACAACATCAAATACGATCTGCATGTCCTCGCGAATGAAGGGATTCACGTCAAAAATATCGCTTTCGACACTATTCTAGCTTCCTATTTGATCAATCCGCAGACGCAGCGCCACAATCTCGATGCCCTTTCCCTGGAAAAATTAGGAGAAGTCAAAATTCCCATTGAAGATCTGATCGGCAAAGGGAAAAAACAGATCTCCATGCTGGAAGTTCCCTTAGATAAGATCACGGCATACTGCTGCGAAGATGTCGATTATACTCTAAGGCTGAAGGGACTTTTCGAAAAAGATTTAGATCTTTTGGGATTGAATCAGGTTTTCCATCACATCGAATTGCCATTGATTCCTATCTTGATGCAGATGGAAAGAAACGGCATTTATATCGATGTGAAAAAACTTAAAGCAATGTCCGAGCAGTTGAAACGGCAATTAAAAGAATTGGAAGAGCAAATCTATGAGATGGCAGGAGAAGAGTTCAACATCAACTCCCCCAAACAGCTCAGCGCCATTCTTTTTGAAAAAATGGGGATCAAGCCTCCCAAAAAAACGACGACGGGATTTTCCACGGCAATCGACGTTCTAGAATCTCTTCAAGAAGAAACCCCCATCGTAAAAAAAATTATCGACTATAGAAGTCTGGAAAAGCTCCGTTCTACTTATGTCGATGCATTGCCTGAACAAATCAATCCTGCGACCCGTCGTATTCACTGCACGTTCAACCAATCGGTTGCGGCCACCGGAAGACTCTCCTGCCAGGACCCCAATTTGCAAAACATTCCCGTTCGGAGCGAAGAAGGAAAAAAAATCCGCGAAGCTTTCATACCCGAGCAGAAAAATACCAGCTTTGTGGCCGCCGACTACTCGCAAATTGAACTTCGCCTGCTCGCCCATCTTTCGGAAGATCCTGCCCTCCTCAAAGCATTTCGGGAGGGAGAAGACATCCACACTTACACGGCTGCCCTTGTCTTTGGCGTGCCCATTGAAGAAGTCTCCCCCCCAATGCGCTACCAGGCCAAAGCCGTCAATTTCGGGATCATTTACGGCCAGCAAGCCTACGGCTTATCCCAGCAAATCGGCATTCCATTTGATGAGGCTGAGGCCTTCATCGACCGCTACTTCTTGCGGTATTCGAAAGTGAAAGAATTTCTTAACTTTTGCAAAGAAAGCGTCCGAAAAACCGGGCGCGCAATCACGCTGACCGGCAGACAGCGCCCCATTCCCGAAATCCACAGCAAAAACGGTGCCATTCGAGCTGCAGCCGAGAGATTGGCGATCAATACCCCTCTACAAGGGACTGCTGCCGATTTGATAAAAATGGCGATGATTCAAGTCGATGCCTATTTACAGAAAAATCCTCACAAGGGAAAAATGATCTTGCAGATTCACGACGAATTATTATTTGAATCTCTCGATGAAGAAGCTCAGGAACTTGGATCCAAAGTAAAAGAAATTATGGAGGGAATTTTTTCTCTAAATGTCCCTCTTGTTGTTGATATTTCCATTGGAAAAAATTGGGGAGAATGCTAAAAGTTAAGAAAATTGCTGTAACCGGTGGGTTAGCAGCGGGTAAGACTACAGTCTGCCAAATCTTTAAAGAGCTCGGCGCCTCCGTCATAAGCGCTGATGAAGTAGTCCACCAATTATTATCTCCAGGAACTGCTGTTGGTCAACAGGTCGTAAGTCTACTCGGTTCAGACATCATTAGCGGTCAACAATTCGATCGAAAAAAGATCGCCGCTAAAGTGTTTTCTCAACCAGACCTTCTGAGCGCACTGGAAGAAATCATCCATCCGGCTGTATTTAATGAAATTGAGCGAAAATATCAGCAGATCGTTCGAGAAAAAAAACACCCCCTGTTTGTGGCCGAAGTCCCTCTTCTTTTCGAAGCAAAAGAACAGTGGCGATTTGATGCTATCGTCAGCGTTTTCGCCGATCCTGAACTTTGCAAAAAACGGTTTGTTCTACAAACGGATCAATCCATGGATGAATTTGAAAAACGGATGATAAGACAAATGACGCCCACAGAAAAAGCCCGCCAAGCCCATTTGACGATTGATAACAGCGGCGATATAGAGCAACTCAAAACACAAGTTAAAATTATTTACTCTCAACTAACTCAGGAGTCTGATTTTCAATGAATCAAGAAGACACTGTTCAAGATATTCAAGAACCCGATCATGACAAGACCCCAAAAGGGCCAACGGATAGACCCCCGCCCACTGAAAAAGTGACGAAAATTGCCGATCTGCAGCGGATGAACGTCGATCAGCTCAATCATTTTGCGCGCAATCTCGGCTTGAAAAATCTCGGCGCCCTTGCCAAGTCGCAAATTGTCTTCGAAATTGTCAAATACCTCTCTGAAAGACCCGAAGAGGTTCTTGTCGGCGAAGGGGTCCTGGAAGTCCTCCCCGACGGTTTTGGCTTTCTACGTTCTCCGAACTACAATTATCTCCCTTCCGCGGAAGACATTTACGTTTCCCCAGCTCAAATACGCCGCTTTGACTTGAAAAAAGGGGATACCGTGTACGGGACGATCCGCTCTCCCAAAGAAAAGGAGAAGTACTTCGCCCTGCTGAAAGTTGAGAAAATCAACAACACGCATCCCGATAAGGCCCGAGATCGAGTTCTTTTCGAAAACTTGACCCCGCTTTATCCAAGCTCCCGATTGGTGATGGAGACAACCAAAGACAGGATGACCACCCGGGTCTTGGATCTCACCTCTCCGATCGGTAAAGGTCAGAGAGCTCTTATCGTCGCTCCTCCCCGCTCAGGAAAAACGATCATCATGCAGCACATCGCCAATGCGATTGCGGTCAATCATCCTGAGGTTGTCCTGATCGTCTTGCTCATCGACGAGCGTCCGGAAGAAGTCACGGACATGATCCGCAGCGTCAAAGGGGAAGTCGTCTCGTCAACTTTTGACGAGCCACCCGAAAGGCACTGCCAAGTCGCTGAAATGGCGATCGAAAAGGCACGCCGCCTTGTCGAATACGGCCACGACGTAGTCATCCTCCTCGACAACTTAACCCGATTGGCCCGCGCCTACAATACCGTTCAGCCCCATTCAGGGAAAATCCTGTCGGGCGGCGTCGATGCCGGAGCGCTGCATAAACCGAAACGCTTTTTCGGCGCTGCACGCAATATCGAAGAAGGGGGCTCCCTCACGATCATCGCTACCGCATTGATCGACACGGGATCCCGTATGGACGAGGTGATCTTCGAAGAGTTCAAGGGAACAGGCAACATGGAGCTTGTTCTCGACCGCAGGCTCGCCGAACGACGCATATGGCCAGCCATCGATATCATGAAGAGCGGCACCCGCAAAGAAGAACTCCTCTACCACCCCGATGAGCTCGAAAAGGTCTACATGATGCGGCAAGCCTTGGCAGATCTCTCTCCGCTCGATGCGATGAACCTCCTCATCGGCCGTCTGAAGAAGACCAACAACAACGTCGAGTTCCTGCTCGCGATGAAGGACTAAACAATTCACATGTCGGGGACAAAGCACTTCGTGTCTTTGTCCTCCTTCCTGGTTCGCCTAA
>CAJCIW010000118.1 GCA_903970455.1 Verrucomicrobiota bacterium
TTTTGTCTCGGTAATTTGCGAGACAGCTTGAAGCATCGTGGATCCGAGTTCCTTTCTCATCGCTAGCACCGACTCGCGGCGTAGTTTTTCCGGAAGGTCGCCCATTTTTTGATTCAATTCGTTTAATTTTTCCGTAAGCAACGCTTTTTCCGATTGCAAGAGGCCCGCTGTCGTGCGGCGCAAAGAATCTATCTTATCGCTCAATAATTTTGCTTTAAGTTTTTTGAGCTCAATGGTTTGAAGGAGATATTGAGATAAAAAATTCTTTTGCGTTTGGAGGGTTTCCTGTAGACGGCTGTGTTCCCGTTCGCTGCGGTTCTCCCTGTCTTTCAACTGCAAAGCGACGGCCCCCGCCTTTTGAATCAAGTCAGCGGTGATGCTGTCATTTAAGACTCCTCCTAAAGAACTTACCTCGAAGTCCGGATGAAAAATCTGATCGCGCAAAAACACTAGTTCTCTTAATTGCGCCTGCAAATTGTCCCTTTCGCGGGTATACCCGACTAAAAGCTCTTGAGCTGTGTCTAATTTGATACCCGAAAAATCATGATCTTCCTTCTTTTGAAGGTCGAGGTTCTCTTCCAGAATTTTACCTTTTTGCACGAGCTGCCCAATCATTTCTGTGAGGAAAGGGATTGCCGAAGGGGTTGAAGATTCGGTGATTTGCTTCACTAAAAGCGCGATCGCGCTTTTCGGATCTTTCAAAAGGGAGGGCAAAGCGGGAATTTGTTCTTGTTTTTCAAGGCATTCGAGGAGGAGCTTTGTTTCGTGGAGCTGTTGGGCGACCTGTCCGACCTCTAAAAGCAAAGAGGGTGAAACGGCTTCAAGTTTCTTTTTATCTTCCTCAGGGGACAACCGTCGAAGCTCAAGATCGATATCGAAAAGCCTCGATGTGTAGTGATTTTTCGGCTCGGAAAGAATTTCCATTTCCTGTGCGACCCCGATGAACCCATTTTTTTGTAAACTTTCTTTAAGGTATCCCACATGATCGACCAAAGCTTCATCGTAATATTGCGTCAGCTCTTCCTGTCTTTGACGGAGATAGTCGAGCTGCACTTGGCAGGTCTCGTCATTTTCCCTTTTTAAATAGGTTTGATAGCTTTTCATCAACTGGTTGAGAAAATCTGCAGCTAAAAAACGATTGCGGGAGGTGAATTCCAGTTTTAAAATGTTCTTGTCTTGTTTCAGAGGAATAATTTTTAAACACTTTTTCCTCAGCAACGCAGAAACATCTGCTAAGGGGTGAAGCGCCAAAGGATACAATTTGCCTACTTTTACAGAATCGGGAACTTTTTGCAGGGTGAGTTTTGTTCCAGAAAACGGAATCGGTTCTCCGAGTTTGTTTTCTCCCAGCAGGTTTTTATTTTTATCAAATACCTGATATCTTCCTTCCTCGCTCAATTTTAAAAACAGTTTCAGAGGTCTTTCACCTGAATAAGAAACATGGCGGAATATAAAAGGATCTAAATCAGAAAGAGTGCCGCCTAACTCCAGCGAAAGATTGTCGCGGATTCTTTTTAGCCCTCTCACAATTCTTAAATCGGAATGGCAAACCGCCTGCAGGCCAAGCGGTTCGACCACCCCCTTAAGCACCCGATTCGACTGCATAATCGCGACAGTCGTTCCCTCGGCTGGAGGAGAGAATAACTGTTGGTAAGTTTCTTTCAGGCTCAATCCGATTTCATTCGACTTCGCCCCTTGTTTGAATGTCGCTTCGGCATGATATTGAGGCTCGCTAAGAAGAAGGAGAATGAAGCCAAGAAGAGCTCCCATCACCGAGACCCATTTGATCCTCGATAGGTTGCGCCGGAAAAGCAGCTTAATGTCGGAGAGAGTAATGACAGTAAAATCATCAGAGTTCACGGCACCTCAATTCCTATACCTTTGATTCCTTTAGTAATTAAATCCAGCGCAATGAAAGTTGGCAAAAGATCGTTGACGAAACGGTTCCATTCAGAAAGCGGTCTAGCCGCTACGTAAACGATGTCTCCTGGAATCAGCAGCATGCTGTCGTTGGGAAGGCGGACCACATGGTTCCAATGCAAAGTGTAAATTTTTGGGTGAAGGATATTCCCGCGGATGACCTGAATATAGGAACGGTCCCCTGAAGTTAAAATTCCTCCCGCTTCAGCAAGCGCTTTTCGTAAAGTCATGAAACCGTCGGGCACATCGATCACGCGCTCTTTCGTGACCTCTCCGAGGACCATGAGCGTCGAGGCTGCAGGATCGGCTATATAAACTTTATCCCCTCCCCGCATCACGATGTTTTGCTGCATGTCCCCCTCTTTGATCAATTTAAAAAGATCGACGGGAAGAAGAGAGTTATCGCGTACCACATAACTTTTAAAAAGATTGGCGTTGGAAGGAACTTTCGCAATCGAAAGCGTTTCAAAAAGGCGCAGCCGCCCATCGACAGGTATATTGGGCACCTGAACGAGCCCCGCGAGCTCGACTTTTCTTAAAATCCGGTCTTTATAAGCGATAAAGACATGGATATCTCTGATCTGCTGACGATAAAGGGCTTCAATTTTGTCTTGGGCCTGGCGCAGAGTTAACCCATCGACTTGAACGGGCTCCAGGTCCGGAAGATAAATTTTTCCTTCACTGACGCGGTATCCGATGAGCTGGCCGATCCTTTGGACAGATTCGGTAAGATCGCTCCTGCTTGGGTGATAGAGAGCGATTTGCAGCACATCCCCGTTGTTGATCACATCTTCGTATTCCTCCAATAAATCCGAAGGAAGGTCTTCAAAATTTTTCCCCTCCATAGACAAGATGGAAAATTTTCCCTCGCGAATCCTGTAAGAATCCATGACGAATTCGTCAGCTCCGAGAACATCGCCGCCCCGGTAAGGGGGATTTGTGCAGGAGGTAGTAAGAATCAACAGAAGCGAGAAAATTATTTGAAGAGGCCTCAAAAAATGGGAAATGTTACCATGCATAAGCAGCTGTTCGATAAATAAGATGTAATTTTTTTAGTAACCTGAGTTTTGTGTTCAGTTTATAGTAGATTGCCGTAGATTTCGAGGCAATTTTTGAAAATTTTGGCGCGTTCAATAGCTGGGGGCACCTATGAACGGGCCAAAATTTGCAAAAATTGCCCGAAAGATATGGCAACATACTATGAAACGGATATTTATTTCAGGAATCGGCGGTTTTATCGGGTTTCATGTTGCCCGGGCATTGAAGTTGAGAGGTGACGCTGTTTTTGGCTGCGATAACTTTAATGACTATTATGATCCTTCACTCAAACGCGCGCGGACAAAACTCCTTGCAGAGATGGAAATCCCCGTCATCGACTGCGATGTCGTTGACCAAAACAGCATCAAAAACGAATTGCAGAAACATTCCATCACACATTTCGTTCATTTGGCTGCGCAAGCGGGAGTCCGCCATTCACTAAAAGCCCCCGAAAGCTATGTGCATAGCAACTTAAACGGTTTCGTGCAGGTTTTGGAAGCCCTGCGGCAATCTCCTCACATCAAGCTCATTTATGCCTCTTCCTCCTCTGTTTACGGAATGAATTCTAAAATTCCTTTCGCAGAAACAGATCCCGTCGAAAAGCCCGCCAGTTTTTATGGCGCGACAAAACGTTGCAATGAACTGATCGCCAGCTCTTATCATCACGTGCATGGGCTTGCTTGCACAGGCCTCCGATTTTTTACCGTCTACGGTCCCTGGGGACGCCCGGACATGGCCTATTATTCCTTTGCCAAAGCGATCCTCAATCAAGAGCCTCTTCCCGTTTTTGGCGAAGGCAAGCTGATGCGCGACTTCACTTACATCGATGACATCGTCAAAGGCACAATGGCTGCTATCGACTACGGCGCAACAAATGAGATATTCAATTTGGGCAATTGTTCTCCCGTCAGTGTCTTGGAATTCATTTCCATTCTAGAACATTGCCTTGGGAAAAAAGCCTCCCTGACGATGCATCCGATGCCGCCAGGAGATGTTCCCATCACCTATGCAGACATTTCGAAAAGTCAAAAGATTTTAGGATTTCAGCCAAAAACTTCCCTTCGGGAAGGGCTGAAAAAATTTACAGACTGGTTTGTGGATCATCACCAAATAAAGCTTCCCTTTTAGGAAAGCTTTTTACCATTCTTCAGATCGATCGGTAAGAGTTCTTTCCCTTCACGCTGACCTTCATTTTTAAACGGCGAGATTCATCTACTAGTGGCAAAAAATCCTTGCAGAATTAGAAAAAATATACCACGGTGAATAGTGCATGAGATATGGGAGTGACATGTATACCTGGATCATCCTAATTTTTCTGGTATTCGGTCTTGCGCGAGGTTGGAGCGAGGAAAAAAACCTTGCCCCCACGCACTTGATGGTGGGGCCGGGAATTTTCGATGTCGACAAGAGTCGTCTGCGCCCCCTGATTCAAGTGGAATACCGGTGGGACGTCTGGAGCTCTAAGTACTTTCACGTGCGCCCCCTCGCGGCATATTTCGTCGCAACGGACGGAAATATGTTTCTTTGCGGGGGAATAGCGTTCGATCTTTTTCTTGGGAAAAAAATCGTCTTCACGCCGAGCTTTGCTCCAGGCCTTTATTATCACGGCCATGGAAAACGGCTGGGATTTCCCATCAACTTCCGATCCGCTGGAGAACTAGCCTACGTTTTTCATAATCAAGCGCGCCTTGGCGCGCAATTCAATCACATTTCCAATGCGCGCATGCTTTGGAGAAACCCAGGAGCCGATTCGCTTGTCATTTTTTATTCTATTCCTTTTCCTCGTAAGAAGAAGGGATAGAAGAGTTTGAACCTCCCTCGCCTAAAGGCGAGGGATTCTTGCTTCATCGCTCTCCTTAAGGAGTCGCTCCACAAGCTTTTAAGACCGTTATCCCAA
>CAJCIW010000119.1 GCA_903970455.1 Verrucomicrobiota bacterium
CCTCATTAGGGATTGGGCACTTCATTTGGTACCCTAAGGGGGAAAAAGGCCCCTTCGAAGAAACTTTTCCCGAGCTGCTCGGCTTCTTAAGCTCGAACAACATTCCTCTCCCAGGCTGGCTGAAAGATGCAAACTCCTCCCCTTGGAATTCCAGGGAGGAGTTTTACGAGACGCTGCAGCAAGAGAAAAAAGAACTTGGAAGGCTTCTCTCTCAAACTGTCGCCTTGCAGGCGGCATTCATCCTCCAACGTTTTGAATCGAAAATTTGCAGGTTATTCGATCATTTACCGAATGAAAAACAGGAAAAATTATCAAAAAGAGTCGAAGCTATCGCTCGAACCGTGAAAGGGAAATATGCGCTGATCGACTATCTTCATTTCAAAGGGGATGGGGTTTCGACCAAAGAGCGTTACGGAGGATATGGTTGGGGTTTGCGCCAGGTCATTGAAGAAATGCCCGACGATCCAAAGGAGCCGCTCGCTGCTTTTTCAGAATCAGCGAAAGCTGCCCTAAGGCGGAGAGTTGAAAACGCTCCTCCTGAACGGAGAGAAGAGCGGTGGCTACCAGGCTGGCTTGCGCGGATCGAATCGTATAACCACTAAGAGGCAAAAAATTTAGCAGTTATATCCTTTTCTCCCATTTTCTCCAGCTGATTTTCCACATCTGAAATTTCTTTAAACCCAATGCTTCTGCGAATGATATTTCCATTCTCGTCGAAAATCAACAATGTGGGAATCCCCCGTATTTGGTATCTCTCAAATAGTTCACGCATCGAATCCGCATTCACTTTCAAAAACTTAATCTTACCGCCATGCTCTTTAGCCCAAGCATCGTAGATGGGGCTGAACGTCCGGCACGGACCGCAATAAGTCGCGTAAAAGTCAACAAAGACAGGTCCTGTAGACTCACTCAATTCCCGATAAAATTGTTCTTTAGAGGCGATCTCAATGACTTGCGTTCCTTGCCGTTCTTTTTCGGCAACGGCGATAGTTTCCAATTTTGTCGGCGGATGCGTTGCAGCCAAATACTGCTGCGCTTGCAATGCGGCTTTAGCGGCATCGCCGGCTGCACAAATTGCTTGTTTGAACTCAGGGTCGCATACGTCGCCCATGGCATAAACACCTTCTACAGAAGTTTCCTGATGCTTTCTGAGAGTGATGTAGCCTTGAGAATCGAGTTCCAGCTGTCCTTGGAACAGTTCTGTATTGGGTCTGGAACCAATCGCGAGAAACAGGGCGTCCACGGGAACTTCCTGCTCTTCGCTTTTGGCGAAATCATGGACAATGAGAGCCGTTGCTTTTTGTCGGTCCCCTCTGATTTCTTTGATGACTGTTTTGAAATGGACCTCGATATTGGGCCGCGAAAGAATTTCCTTCATTCTTTCTTTCTCCACTGTACGGAATACGTCGCGCCGCACGAAAACATCGACCTTTTCAGCGATGTTGGAAAGGTATTGCGCCTCGATCAGTGCCGCATCGCCACCACCGACTACCGCTACAGCTTTTCCCTTATAAAGGGACCCATCGCAAACTGCGCAGCTATAGACGCCGCGCGACCAGTACCCATCGTCTCCTCTTTCACCGGGAATATTTAAAAGATTCGGTTTTGAGCCAAGAGCTATAATGACAGAATGCGTTTTATACTGTTTGAATTGATCGATCGACCCATAAAGCGGTTTTGTTGTGATTATAAATGGGCGCTTGGACAGATCGACGGAAACTACCTCTTCCGGGATTAAAATCGCTCCATTTTGTTCCGCCTGATTTTTTACCCGCTCTCCCAATTCAATACCAGAAATAGACATCTCGCCTGGCCAATTTTGTACATTGTGGGATTGGGTGATCGTCCCTCCGATCGATGGCCCCGTGATCACAATGGGCGTAATCCCTGCCCGAGCCAGATAAACGGCGGAAGTCAGGGCCGCAACCCCGCTTCCAAGGATCATCACAGGGTGCTCTTTTTCTACGATTTGAGCACGCACATGGGAAGTAAAAGGGAGAAGGAGAAATGGAAGCCAAAGAAAGATTTTTTTCATATTTTTCCAATTTTAATTTTAAACCCATTATACAATGTTAGGGGATTTAGAGCTTTTTCAATAATCATGCTCAACGTTATACTTTTTCTAATGTTAAAAATTTACCCTAATGATTTGGATGAAATTCTCGCTCTTGCCGAGGATGCGGAGGGGCCGCCTCCGGAACCTCAAGGGGGTATCCCTCCTCAGTGGCTCCCCGGGTGGGTCCGCTGGCCCGTTCGCGTCATCCTCCTTCCTTTTATCCTTCTCGACTTGGCCGCTCAAAAAATAGCTCGTCTGCTCATTACTCCCCCTTTTAAGAAAGAAGGAAAATGTTTAAAACGGGGGAATTGCTGCCATTACATTCTTGTTCCCGAAGCAAAAGGATTTTTGGGTCGTCTATTTTATTTTTGGAATACGCAATTTCTAGGCTTTTATCAGCGGATGCCTGAGGTCCATCAAAGCGACCGCAAACGCGTCTATGTCATGGGGTGCCGTTATTTAAGGAAGAATGGAGAATGCGGACACTATTATTTAAGGCCCGCCGTCTGCAGAAAATGGCCCGTCATCGAGTATTTTGGCTACCCGCGGATCATCAAAGGATGCGGCTTCAAAGCCGTGCCGAGAAAATGAAGCGTCTTCGTATTCCTTGTTGGGAATATGCAGAAGGGTTGGCCTTGTGGCAATAAGGTCCTTGATGATTACCGGAATCCGCAAGTGGAATTGATTGGAGGGAATATCGATAAACGATTCTTCTGTATTGTTGATGACTT
>CAJCIW010000120.1 GCA_903970455.1 Verrucomicrobiota bacterium
GCTGTGAGGTTGACGACCCCGTAGCTGAGTTTCCCTAAAACAAGTTCGTAAAGAATAATGCCGAGCGAATAAATATCGGTTGAGAAAGTCACCGACGAAGGATCTTCTTTTTGTTCGGGGCTCATGTAATTGGGCGTGCCCAAGAATCCCCCGGGGGTTCCCCTCTTTTTTCCTTCTTCGCGCAGCTGGGCGATCCCAAAATCGATGACTTTGATCTCTCCTTCTTCATTGATCAGGATATTTTCCGGTTTTAAATCGCGGTGAATAACGCCGTGGGAATGCAGATGGAGAAGAGCGAATCCGACCTGGAGGACGGTTTCGAGGGCGAACCGCATGGACAGCGAATGTTGCATGATGAATTGCTTGAGGGAGATCCCATGGATAAGCTCCATGGCAATGTAAAGCCCATTTTCCCATTCGCCTTGGCCGTAAAGCTTAACGATGTTGGGATGATTGGTCAGGGAAATGGCCTTTGCTTCATTTAAAAATCGATTCACGGCCTCGGAATGGGCAACGTAAGAGGGGGAAAGGACCTTGATGATGAGCGCTTTTTTTATCTCGGGGTCTAGCCCAAGATAGAGCAGGCTCATGCCTCCTTTGTTAAAGAGGCTTTCGATTTTATAAGGCCCGATCATCGAAGGAACGGCAGGCTCCTCTTCCCCTGAAATCATGTCGGGAAGAGTATTTTGTTTATAAAAAGAGCCTCTCATTTTAGCCTAGTTGAAGGATTTTCACGCCGAGCATGTCGCCTAATTTGATCAGCTCTGCCTTAGCGACTTTTTTCCCATCCACGGTTAGATCGACGCCCTGTTCGGGTTTGATCGGAAGCTCAAGCACATTCCCAGGGGAAAGTTGGAGAAGCTTATCGAGATTGATCCGCAAGCGGGCCACCTCCACGGTTAATGTAATAGGAATTTCGCTGGCAGGGATCATCTTTTCGCTCATCCCTTCAGCGCTTTCGGCGGACCAAAGATGATTCTCCTCAGCTCCTATCTCACCACTTTCTTCTGAAGTGAATTCGGCTTCTTCAGAAATTTCTTCCGGTTTTTCCTCATCTTGAGGGGTATGGGGATTCATGGGTTTTTGCTCCTCGCGGTAAAAAGCGTAATCGACAATTTTTAAACTGTTTTCCTTCAACCTCGCGCGCAGAAGAGGCGTGTTGAGGAGTCTCAGGACAGCAGTCCCTTTATGCGTTTGGGGATCAAAGGTGCATCGGTCGAGGAGAATGAAATCTCCGACGGATACATTTTTCCATTCCGTTAAAGAGAGCGCCGTTTGACCGACTTCGACTTGGATCGGGAGATCGATCTGTTTGGCGAATGCGCTGGTCAATGGGGCCGGCTCCCGATTGGCAAAGTGGGTTTTGAATTCTTGATGAAAAGCTGCTGGGCAGACGAGCCTTCCCCAGCATGTCTGTTTCGGGTGTTGGATTTCGACATCGACGCAGAGAGATTCTTCTTGCGGAAATTCGGCTCGTTTCCCGATCTTTGGCGAGAGATCGCCAAATGTATTGAGTTCATGAATGGCGGCAAGTGCTTTCGTCGCAAGAAAATAATAAAATCCTTCTTGAAATTTGGGCGAGGAAAACCCTTTGGTCCCATTGCCGGGGAGTAAGAGGAGCGCTGTCAATTTTGCCACATCTTCTTTTCCCATGATCCAGAACACTTTTCCGCTCAATGGAGCCATTTCCAAAGGGATAGCGATACATCCAGCGCCAAGGCCTTCAGATATTTTATCGTCGCTTAAAAATTTTGTTTGGCGAGGTGAAATTCTCAATTCGGGCAGTCCCAAAGCGGAACCGATTTTTGCGGAACACTCCTCCCATGGAAAAGGGGGGGCGAATCCATGAAGGGGGATTTCTTTCGCTTCGATGAGGGCGAGATGGATTTCTTTGACCCAATCAAGAGGCGCCTGGATCATTGACGGCCTCCTTTGCTTTCTTGTTGATCGCCGTCGCTGTTTTCTTTTCTGTGGAATACCGGACGCTCTTCATTGTGAAGATAAGTTTCAAAACGATGAATGGAAAAGTTGAAATGGCTGTTTTGAAAAGCAGACAAAAGATCGTTTTTGCAAGGGTCGATGGTGTTGATTGCCACCGGGGAGGCGACAATTTCGACGTTGAACGCTTTTGGGGCCGTACTGAATTCGCGGATGGTGATTTTTGTACCGAAAAAAACGGAAGAAGCGAATTGCGGGCCGTCGAGAAATAAAGTGGTTTCCGTTTCTCCCGATGTCTCCATCACAATCATTGTCGAGGCCATTTTTTCAAACAACGCCTGGATTTGAGGAGATAAAGAACTCTGTACGGTAGAAGACGTATTTGAAAAAGGGGAGAAAAACGGTAGAGGGATATTAGCCGGCATGGGGCCATTGCACCCATAGACTCCCTCTTTTTTTTGTTCAGCAGAAGAACGGATAGGGAGCGGAACAATCGGAGTCCCTTCCACGATTTCTTCAGCTTCCTCCTCCTCAATCAATGCAAACAAGTCTTTCTCGCGAAGGTTCTCATCGACGGGCATAGTTTTCAACAATTCGCGAAAATGCCCATCAGAGGGGTGCCCTTCCGGCGCTTCTTGCGACTCTGTGGAAACCTTCCGTAATACAACTTGCGGCAATACTGGATTCATTGGGTTCCTCCTCCTGCGTCTTTTTCTCCCCCGGCCTTCTCTTTCCGCTTAAACAAGGGGCGATCGGTCAAATGAGCTGTTTCGAGCCGGTTGACACGGAAATTATAGTTGCCCGCTTGAAATGCCGCCATCAAATCCTCGGCATTGCCTTGAAAAAGTGCTACTGCTTGAGGTGTCCCGATGAGTTGGATGTTATAAGCTTGAGGGGCTGTGCTGTACTCTTGGATTATAATTTGACTGCCGAAAAAAACAGAAGAGGCAAATTGAGGCGCGTTCAGAGTAATCACTGTTTCTGTGATCCCCGACATCGACATCACCGTCATCACCCCGACCATTCTGTCAAAAAGTTCCATGACTTGAGGGTGGATATTGGCATAAGAGGGTAAACCCTCCGGCGTGGCTGGGGGAACGGCTATGCCGGGGAGTTCTCCAGGGAGTCCTGACGTAGCGCCTAACCCTGCCTCCTCAACAGGCTTTTCTTTTTTTTCCCCTTCCGGTCCAGGGGCTAATGGAGGAGGCTGGGCAGGGGAAGCCCCCTGAAGTGCGGCTTCTTGAGCCAATTCTTCAGGGGTTTTTGCCGGCTTTTTGCCCTCCTTTTCTCCTCCTTCTCGACCAAGCTGTTCAAAAAATCCTGACGTGTCTCTTGCTTTTGCGGGCGAGGCTTGTTCTAATTCCGCGCCGGTCGTGCCTTTTTTTTCTGGAAGAGGGGATGCCTGTTTTGGCTCTTTGGTGCGCCCCATTCCAGGTGGAATCCCTGCAGCAGCCGGTTTTTTTTCTGGAAAGGGCCCGACCGGAGGGGGAACGCGCTGTCCTGTCTCCTGTTGTCCCGATTCCGGGGGGGCAGCAGCAGAAGGCTGTCTCGTCGGAGGGGTCATCCCTTCAGAGACTGGGGGTTGAGGCACAAGGGGAGGTTGGGAAACAGGCCGTTCCATCATGCCTCCCTCCGAAACCGGGCTTTCTGTGAAGGCTTCCTCTTCCAGCATCCCGGAATCGTCCGCCATTTCTTCTGACGAAGGGGAAGTCATCGAGACCTTTTGAGCAGATTCTGTAGGGGAAATGCCCGGCCCCTGCATGGCGAGCGGGCTGACTTTTTTTTCCTCATTCTCGAGAGAAAAAGGCGTAACTTGTGAAGGGGGAGTCGCAGGGGCAGTGTTCGTCCCTTCGGCCGGTTCTTCTTCCCCTTCAGCCTCTTCACGCCGCTTCCGTTTTTTCTGTTCGTCGGGATCAATTTGGCTTACTTCGGTGACTCGCTTTCGCATCGCATCTTTGAATTTATCACCCTCAACGGAACCCTTCTCTTTTTTCCCAAAACTTTCCGGAGAGCCGGAAGGCCCTTCAACTTTGCTCACATCCACCATAAAATCCAGTGTTTTCCTCCCACCTATACTTCATAACGGGAACAATGTCCAGAAACACCCGAATTAAGAAGTAACTAATTTTTAATGATGTTTCTTTTTTTTGGAGTGAGAGTGGGCTTTTTTGCTGGCGACTTGGCGCCGTTGGTGGAGCACCGAGCCCATTTCGTCCGTTTCAACCGCTTCTTTCTGCTCGGCCAGCGCAGCCATCTCTTTTTCCCATTCTTTCCGGTGGGTCTGGATCTTTTCGACGTCTTGCTGTTTTTTAACAAGATCGTTGCGGGCGGCTTCGACCTGCAGCTTGGCTGTTTCCACGTTTTTTTGCTGTTCTTTGACTTTGATTTCCTTGGCTTTCAGTTTTTCATCGACAACTTTTAGATAGTAACGCATTTGCTGGATCTTGTCGGAAGGGGCACCTTCGTCCATTTTTTCGCGCAGCTGGGTGAGTTTGGCAAATCGATGCTCTTTAACTTCGTTACGTTCTTTCTCAACGGCGGCCAATTTTTCTTCTTCCCGCTCCAACGCCTTTTTTTTCTCGCGGAGGACCCTTTCAGCCTCATCGAGCTTTTTTTGTTTGATGATTGCGATCTGCTCAAGAGGATAGTGTTGAGAGGATTCTTCCATGAAAGAAATTTTACCTAAAAAGCGCTTTTAGCTGCTGCAAGGTCTCTTCGAAGCTCGATTTTTCGTCGATGAGCTGCCTTAGGAAACGATTCACTTTATCGATGTACTTGATCGCAAAATCAGCCCCTTTGTCGGAGCCGGGTTTATATTCCCCGATGCGGATCAACAGTTCATTTTTCTTATAGTTGGCGAGGACCTCCCGCACCTTCCCGACGAGCTGCAGGTGTTCTTTGTCGATGATGTGCGGCAAGATACGGCTGATCGATCCGAGGACATCGATGGCCGGGTAGTGGTACTGCCTGGCCAGTTCCGAGGAAAGGATAATATGGCCGTCGAGGATGGAACGGGTCTCATCCGAAACGGGTTCATTCATATCATCCCCGGCCACGAGAATGGTGTAAAAGGCCGTCATCGAGCCTTTCTCTGAATTTCCAGACCTTTCAAGCAGTCGGGGAAGCGTGGCGAAAACCGACGGGGTGAATCCGGCGCGGGCAGGGGGTTCGCCTGCCGCAAGGCCGATCTCGCGTAAAGCGCGCGCGAAACGGGTGACCGAGTCCATCATTAAAATGACGGTTTTTCCCTGCTCCCGGAAGTACTCAGCGATCGCTGTGCCGACATAAGCGGCGTTGATCCTCAGTTGAGCGGCTTGATCAGACGTGGAGACGATGACGACGGACCTGGCCATCCCTTCGGTGCCCAGATCGTTTTCTAAAAACTCGCGCACTTCCCTTCCCCGTTCGCCGATCAATGAAATGACATTGACATCGGCTCGGGCGTTGCGGGCGATCATCCCCAACAGGGTCGATTTACCTCCCCCTGCCGCAGCGAAAATCCCCATCCTTTGCCCTTTCCCGCAGGTGAGGACGCCATCTATACAGCGGACACCCACGGAGATCGGTTCTTTAATCATTTGCCGTTTCAAAGGATCGGGAGGAGGTCCGATGACGGGGTAGCTTTCTTCGACGAGTAAAGGACCTTTCGTCTCGGTATCAAGCGGCTTGCCAAGGCCGTTCAAGACCCTTCCTAAAAGTCCGGGCCCCACTTTGATATGCATCGGCATCCGCAGCGGAATGACTTCCGATGAAGGGCCTATTCCGGACATTTCTCCAAGCGGGGAAAGATAAACTTCATCCCGCGTGAAGCCGACGACTTCCGCCATGAGCGGCTCCCCATCCCGCTTGATCATGACCACTTCGCTCATCTTCACTTGAGGGACGACGGCTTTGATCAGCATGCCGACAACTTCCGTGATGCGGCCATGCACGGTGGTCAGCTCAATTTCATCCAGATGGGTGATTAACTTTTCGAAATCCGGAGGCTGGTCCATGATTTATTTGCTAACCGGCGTTGGGGGATTTTCCCCTGTTAGAGCGACAAAAATAATAAGATCCATGGTTAAACAACCCTCTTTTAAAGTTGGACTTGCATCATTTGTTTAATCGTTGAAACGGCATTGGACAAGAGAACCGAAGTAAATTCCAATAATTGCTGCGCTTTGTTCAGCTTGACCTGGATGAGAAGAAAGTCGCCAGGAGAGAGATTTGCGCCTTGATCTTTCAGATTTTGCAGTTGCTGCTTAGCGGAGTTCATTTGGTTTTGTCCATCGGTCAAATAAGCGAAGAAGCGGCCTAAAGGCCCCGTAAATTTCGAGATATCGGCCTCTTCGGGCATCTGGCCGCCGAGTTTAACATTGGCGGTACGCAAGTGGTCATTGGCATCCGTCAGTTTGCTTTTAACCAGGTATTTTGTCGAAGCTTTGAGTTTCAGGTTAGGAGTGTTGAGTTGTGAGTTGATATCGCCCATCGTGCTTTGAACATTGTTGACTTGCGCAAGCAACGTCTCCATTGTCGGCGCTTGGGCGAGAGGAGGCTGCCCCTGCATCAGTCCGAACGGTGAAATCATTGGAGATTTCCCGGCGGTCTCCATCGGATTCCCCGGCTTCATAAACGCAGAAAATTGCTGTGTGGGGACAGCAAGACCCCCTTTTTCTGATTCGCCGCCGCCTATCGGAGTTGTTTCAAAAATGCGGCCTGGGTCTTCGATGTCTTTGGGGATAGGCTTGTCGACCATGGAGCTTCCTCTATTAGTTTTTTAGCATAGGGGAAAGTCAAAGGACGTACCCCTTACCATAGAAATAACACACTTTGAGGTTTTTTGCTATTGAAGACTTCTTAATCTTCGGAATTTAGCACTAAAGAATAATGAAAATTTTTAAAAGCAAAGACGCAATGTTGCAAACAAGATAAAAAGAATATTCTTTGCAACATTGCGTTAATCTGTGTGAAAAAAAGCGGTAGCAGTTTCTGCT
>CAJCIW010000121.1 GCA_903970455.1 Verrucomicrobiota bacterium
CGAGAAGAGAACATAAAATTTCATTTAATCTATCCCACTTGCGTTCAGAACTTTCCCTTTTTCCCGGTCCAAAAGAGCAAAAAAATCTTTTGACTCAACGATGATCACAGAGGACAGCGCGGCCAATCCAATCAGGTTGGGCAAGGCCATCAGACCATTCATAATATCCGCAAGCGGCCAGACTAACTCAAAGCTCATGACAGCCCCTAAGAAGACGCACAAGCAAAAAAGGGTGCGGAACCCCGCCAAAATTTTTTCTCCGGCCAGAAACTCAATGCTTTTTTCGCCGTAATACGCCCAACCGACAATCGTCGTATAACCAAACAAAACCAGCCCAACCGTAACGATGATGTCGCCGCCGGGAATCACCGACCGGAACGCTTGCATCACGAGCAACGCTCCATTGAGCGCTTTCCCCTCGCTGTCCGTCATCCCGAGCACTCCCGTGACGGCAATGACAAGCGCGGTGATCGTACAAACGACAAGACTGGAAAGAAAGACGCCGCTCATCGAAATGAGCGCCTGCCTGCCCGGCACATCGGTCTTCGCAGCGGCAGCCGCGATCGGAGCGCTGCCCAAGCCTGCCTCATTCGAAGAAACCCCGCGGGCAACTCCGAGCTGAATCGCCGCCATGACCGAAGCCCCTAAAAATCCTCCGAACGCGGCCTGCCCTGTAAAAGCCGTCTTCACAATCGTCATCAAGCTTTCCGGAATTCTATCGCAGTGCAAGACTAGAATCACGAGCCCGCCCACAATGTACATCAATGCCATGACTGGGACGAGATAACTGCTGATTTTCCCAATGCTCTTAATTCCTCCAAGAAGAACAATTGACGTCACCGACGCCAAAATGATCCCCGTCCAAATAGGAGGAAGATGCACTAAGTCTTGAACAGCAGCCGCAATGGAATTGGATTGGATGAGATTTCCGCCGGCAAAAGCAGAAAGCGTACAGAAAACCGCAAATAGCCCCCCCAGCCATTTCCAGCCAAGGCCTTTAGCAATGTAGTGCATCGGACCACCGCTCATTCGGCCTTTTTCATCGACGGCTCGATATTTGACAGCGAGGATAGCTTCCGCAAATTTCGTGACCATTCCAATTAACGCAATCACCCACATCCAAAAAACCGCCCCAAACCCTCCTGCCACAATCGCGGTAGCCACTCCTGCAATGCTGCCAATCCCAATTGTGGCAGCAAGCGCCGTCATCAACGCTTGAAATTGGCTGATGTCCCCTTCGGCTTTCTCATCCTGCCGCGTAAAGGCGAGCTTCAATGAATAAGCCAAATAGCGAAACTGCATCCCTCGCAAACGCCACGTAAAGAAAAGCCCGATCCCCACGAGCAGAATCACCAAAAAATTGCCCCACAACCATTTGTCGATGGCTGTGAGCAGAGCCACAATTCCAGATGCTTTGTCCATTTTAAAATCCTAATTTTTGCATCTATTTTCCACAGAGCAGCCGTTCTTTTCCAATAGAAAAAATTGAGATCGGGCAATAAAATTCAGGTAATTAGTAAAGGTGTTCCATCAGTTAAAACTATCATCCTAGTGAGTGTTGTAAAAATTGCCCTTTGTATGCTACGTTTTGGGATAAAAAAATCCATCGAGCATGACCCTTACTACGCTTCCTTCTCCGCAACAAGTCAAAATGAGGCTGCCGCTTGAACCCCAAGCGGCTGCATTCATCGCAAAATCACGGGAAACGGCAAAGCGCATTGTGCAAGGCGGCGATTCTCGGAAGGCGCTGATTGTAGGCCCCTGCTCGATCCACGACTGCAAGTCGGCGATCGAATACGCCGAACATTTAAAACAGCTTGCTCAAAGAGTCGAAAAGAGTTGTTTCATGGTGATGCGCGTCTATGTCGAGAAGCCGCGGACGTCGACGGGATGGAAAGGGCTTCTCTACGATCCTCATCTTGACGGCAGCCATGATATTGAAACCGGTCTCTTGTTCACGCGGGAACTGCTCCTTGCCCTCGTAGAGAAAGGAGTTCCGGCAGCTGCTGAGTTTGTCGATCCGCTTGCCGCCCTCTATTTCGAAGATCTGATCACCTGGGGCTTCATCGGAGCCCGTACCAGCGCCTCACAGCCTCACCGGCAGTTTGCTTCCAGCTGCACGATGCCTATTGGCTTTAAAAACAGCACAGACGGCAATCTCGACAGCGCTGTGCATGGGGTTTTGTCGGCGATGGCCCCGCATGCTTCTTTAGGGATCGGCGCTGAAGGACAACTCTGCGCCATTAAAAGCGAAGGAAATGCCTATTCCCATACCGTCCTTCGCGGCGCCCACGACTTTACCAATTACGATCCGGAATCGGTGCAAGCTGCTTTGGAGGTCCTCAAGAAAGCGGAATTGCCCCAGCGGCTGATGATTGATTGCTCGCACGGAAATTGCCAAAAGAGTTTCGAAAAACAGCAAGACGTCTTCCTGTCCGTCCTACAGCAAATTGAAAAAGGGAACGAGAAGATTTTTGGGCTCATGCTCGAAAGCCATCTGGAGAGCGGAAGCCAGCTCTTGACGGAGGAGACCTCGTTACTCAAATACGCTGTCTCTATTACCGACCCCTGTTTAGACTGGAAAAGAACCGAGGCTTTAATTTACTCAGCCGATTCGGTTTTTTCTTCTTCTTGATTGATCGTGATGAGATTGACCCAAAGCTGATGCTTCCATTCGCGGAAGATTTTTCCGTTTTGTGTCTCGATCGTCGCTTTGTATGTGAGGATCCCGCCTGTTTTTTGATACTCTTCATCGAGTAACCAGTAAGTGGAAAAGTCCATCCGCCGCTTAATCGGTATCCGCACTTGCCTCGTGGTGTAGTCCCATAAGATCAGATTCAGGACGACCTCCGGTTTTTCATTCAAGATCTCTTTCGGAACGCGCCAGTCGAGGATCAATTTCTGCCCTACAGGAGGATGCTCCTGCCTCGGATCAGGGGTGGACACATGGGAACTAGCCAAATAGCGGATATCTATCCATTCCTGGCAGACGGAAAGGTAGTACTGGCGGCAGCCAGGTAAAAAAAACATTAGAATGGGGAGGAGGAGAAGAGGGGGATATCTCATGGTGAAAATAACTTAAAAAATGTTAAACTTAAGGTCATTTTAGCAAATATGCAAGAAGAAAAAACAAAACCTGAGGAAGCCGTATACGGGATCATTTTCAATGAGGCCCGAACGGAAGTTTTATTGATCAAACGGCGCGATATTCCGGTATGGGTCGTGCCCGGAGGCGGACTCGAACCCGACGAAACACCCGAAGAGGGAGCTGTGAGGGAAGTTCTGGAGGAGACGGGATACCAGACGTCGATCGTGAGAAAAGTCGCTGATTATCTGCCTGTCAATAAAATGACAAAGCTCTCCCATTTTTTTGAATGCCGGGTTATCGGTGGATCTATCCTGACAAGCGGAGAGAGCAAGGAGGTTCGCTTTTTCTCTTTAAATGCCCTTCCGCCTCTTCCGCCTCCCTATGAGGGATGGATTCGCGATGCGGCGGCCAATCACCCGACCGTACTTCGCAAAAAGATCGAAGGAGTTTCTTACTCCGTCTTCTTCAAACTGCTTTTCCAACACCCAATTTTGGTCGGCCGCTACCTGCTCACCAAGCTCGGCATCCACATCAATCGTTGAGATTGACCATTTTGCCCGGATCGATCGCCTCATCGAACTCCTTCCCTTCTAAATCATCGACTTGGTTTTGATTCCTACCTCATTGCAAGTGATTCCTGCAAGCCATTTATAATTTTCCCTCGCAGACCGCTCTGACAACAAAAAACTTGAATAATTAATTAAATATATGCATTAATTTAATTATAGGAATGGAAAACACTATTATTACAATATTATGGAGGAAACAATGAAATTCTTTTCAGGAATTATGCTTACAATAGGAACGGCAGCGGGTTTATTGAGCGCTTCTACTCCTTGCGATGATGCGCAAAATGAAGTGGCCGTCAATAACAATGGAGCGCCTCAAGCCGCTAGAGCTCAACCTGGCCAAGACAACAATAGCGCCATTAAAATTATCGCTCCTCAACATGACCTTGAGGCTGCTATCCGCGCTTCTGAAAAAGGGGATATTTTGCTCTTAGGGGCCGAAGGCTGGTACCGTCTTGAAGGAAAAGCTCTTCAGCAAGGAACAAGAGTTTACGTTCTTGGGAAACAAGGCGCGCCTGTTGCTGCGTTCCCTAAAGAAAGCGAAACAACAGTACGATAATTTCTTCCAAATGCGCTAAATCTTGATTTAGCGCATTTCGGCTTCCTCTAGATCAGCAGCAAGGCGAAAACGAAGGCGAATAGCGAGAACGACTCGACAATTCCCAGCGCGGCAAAGCATTTGCCAATGATCGCAGGCTGCTTAGCTGCTGCCTGGATCCCAGACGCTGCGCACATCCCCTGATACATCGAAGAAAAAAGAAGTGCGAGGCCTACAGAAAAGCCAATCCCAATAGCAGACATCGGACTCAACGAACCGGCCCGGATCGCATTTTTCATCAAGAGCATGAGGACAAACCCGTAGATCGATTGGGAAGAGGCAACGGC
>CAJCIW010000122.1 GCA_903970455.1 Verrucomicrobiota bacterium
CTGCTCAACCGGAAAGGGGTTTACGCCTCTGTTGGCGGAGGACATTGTCAAAAGCTTTCCCACGTTCTTATCGCTTGCGGAGTGGATGAGACTTTAGCTCAGTGCGCGTTAAGCTTTAGCCTTTCTTTTGAAACCAAAGAAGAAGAGATCGACTACGCCATCAAGGTGGTCGTTGAAAGCGCGAGCAAACTGCAACGGTTAAGCGCGCACATGATGGAGATCTCATGAGCGATTCCAAATTCACCCTCTCTTTTCCCTGGTCCCGCTATAGTAAAAAGCTCGCACAGAAAATTGAAAATCCGCGTCATGGAGGATTTTTTTCAGCAGAAGAAGCGAAGGAGCGGGGAATGCGTTTTGCGATGGGCAAACAAGGAAGCCCAGAAGATGGCAATATCATCGGCCTATATCTTCTCGTCGACGAGAGCGATGGGATCATTGCTGATGCGAAATTCCAGGTGTTCGGCCACTCGGCATTGATCGGAGCTGCCGAAGCCGCATGCGAAATTCTTATCCGCAAAAATTACGACCAGGCGCTCCGATTGACCGGGGATTTGATCGATAAGCAAGTGAGGGATAAAAAAAATACAGCAGCATTTCCCGAAGAAACGAATGCTTATCTCAATCTCGTCTTGGACGCCATCGAACAGGCCGCTGAACAATGTCTTGATATCCCCTTTGCGGAAAATTATGTTCCCACGCCTCTTGAATCGAAAGGAGAAAGCGGAGAGGGGTATCCGGGTTGGGATGCTTTGAACCGAGAGCAAAAAATCGCCGTCATCGAAGAAGTCATCGCAACCGAGATTCGTCCTTACATCGAATTAGATGCAGGCGGTGTCCAGATCCTCGATCTTGTCAATGACCGGGAGCTTATTATCGCCTATGAAGGCGCCTGCACATCCTGCCATTCGGCCACCGGAGCCACGCTTCACGCGATCCAAGAAATTTTGCGCGCCAAAGTCGACAAGAGCCTACTCATCGTCCCCGACGCCTCATTCCTCAAAGCCTAGTGGTCCTTGACAAAAATTCTTGGAACAATTTCAGCGAGCTTTCACGCTGAAATTGTTCCAAGAATTTTTGTCAAGGACCAATAGAAGGATGTTCTACTAGGTTTATATTTCATTTTCTTCTATTTGATAAATCATGATGCAACATCCATCCCAACCAGAGGAGTCGATTCGGCACATCCGACATTATTGGATGGGAATTGGGTATTTTTTGATTGCCTGTCTGTTATTTACTATAATGACATTGCTTGCGCGCCTTGCAAGCAGAGAAGTTTCTTTGGGCTCCATTTTGTTTTTTCAAAATATCATCGGGCTAGCTACGGTGCTGCCTTGGCTCGCCAAGCATGGTTGGAAACTTGTCCACACTAAAAGATTTGGTCTGATTCTTTTCAGAACTCTCGTGAGCCTGGTGGCTATCTTCTTGAGTTTTCTTGCAGTGCAGCGCACATCATTGGTGGAAACAATCCTCTTCAACAATGCTTCTCCTCTTTGGATTCCGTTTGTCGTTCTGATTTGGCGGAAAATCCCGATTCAGCATCGGATGTGGCCAGGTCTAATTGCCGGATTTATTGGGATCCTTCTCGTTTTGCAACCCGGGAAAGAAATTATTCAGATCGGAGCTCTTTTTGCGATTGGCGCAGGTGTTCTGGCAAGCATAAATATGGTTTCTCTCCGATTACTTTCTTATACAGAACGAAATCATACTGTGATGTTTTACTACTTTTTGATTTGCGCATTGATTTGCATCCCATTTCTCTTCACAAGTTGGCCAAAGGGAAACTGGATTTTATGGGGAGAGATCATGGGAATTGGCGTCTCTTTTGCCTTGGGACAGTGGGCTTTTGTTAGATCCTTCCATTTTGCAAAGGCTTCTCAGCTGGGACCTTTTTGTTACTCTGCAGTTGTTTATTCTGTTCTTCTCGATTGGGCCTTCTATGGTCAGATACCGAATCTGTTAGCCTGGGTAGGCATAGCCCTCATTTGCGCCGGAGGCGTTTGGGCCATCAACCTATCCACAAAGCCATGAGGGTTTTCTTTCTCTTTTTTTTCGGCCATGTGTTTCTCACATGGCCTGAAAAAAAGGAAACCCGCAAAGCGGGTTAGAAACGCGCTCAAAAATCGAAGAGAAATAAAACCTCAGCACTTTGCGGATAGGTTGCACCTTTTTCACGTCCCGTTACTCAATGAATAGAATTTTCTCGTGGATCGCTTGCCAGTAACCGTGAGGAATTTCAGCGCCCAGGACCTGTATGACATGGGAGGCGAGGAGCGTTCCAATGGATGCACATGTGTGTACGGGCTTTTCAGTGAGATAGCCATGAAGAAAGCCGCTGATGAAAAGGTCTCCTGCTCCAATCGTATCGACGAGATTCACGGGGATGGCAGGGCACCGCCATTGGCTGGTTCCCTCCTGAACGTAACATCCATTTTCTCCCATTGTCACAACAGAAACAGCGCAGTGATCACCTAGTAGTGCGGCAGCTTCTTTAGGGGGAAGGTCGGTCAACGTCAAGGCTTCTTCCTGATTGGCAAAAATAACATCGATGCAGCCCGTCTTGAGCAATTCCCAGATGAACTCTTTATTGGCGCGCACAACTTCAAAAGAAGAGAGGTCTAGAGAAATCGTTGCATGTTGTTGCCTCGAAAGGGAAATGGCATGGAGGACCACTTTGCGATGCATAAGCTGATATCCTTCGAGATGAAAATGGGAAATTCCTTTAAATCGATCCTCTTGGAGTTGCAGTTTGCCATTTTCTTTGGATGCGCCCAAAAAGGTGCGCATCGTTCTTTCTCCATTGGGGGTCACCATGCAAGCGGACTTACCCGTAGGAGTGGAGGATTTTTGCAATGTTAAAAGGATTCCCTCATCTTGCAAGCTTTTCAAAAAGAATTCCCCTGCTTCATCATTTCCGATTGTGGTGATCAATGCGCACTCATGGCCAAGCCGACTTAAACCTTTGACCGTATTCACGGCGGAAGCTCCGGGCCGAATCATCGGCTCCGATCCGCTTTCCTGGATGATTTTCCGGAAAAGGGGATCATCGACAAGTTCCGAGCCCCCTTTCTTTCCTGGAATGGAAGAAATGAACTCTTCATCGACATACAAAACATAGTCGACAATCGAATCGCTGATTGTCAAAACTTCAACAGCATGGATCAAATTTAAGGAAAAAAGAAAAGAGAGAAAAGAATAGATCAGTCGCATCATGGCTCGCTTCTAGGGTTTAGTCACTTCAGTTTCAATTCGCCTGCGTTCAAAGTGGCGACTTTCCCATCGGGCAAAAGTAAATTTAATCTACCATCGGGATTAATTGAATGGCAAATTCCTTTTATCATTTTTAGGCCATCATTGCATGAAATCGTTTCCCCTTTGTAGGCCAGGTAGCTTTCGTACATGGGGCGAAAAGGTTCAAACCCTTTTGTTTCTAAAAGATCGAGATCCTTGAGAAATTGTTTAAGGACGGGCTCAAGAATTTGTTCGAGAGTCCACGTTTGGCCGCTCAGCTGCGCAAGAGAGGTTGCTGGCTGGTCGATAGTGTCCAGTAGTTCTTGCGACATGTTGACATTGATGCCGATGCCGAGCGCAACCCCGATCCTGTCCTCAAAAGAGAGCGTTTCGCATAAGATACCGGCCACT
>CAJCIW010000123.1 GCA_903970455.1 Verrucomicrobiota bacterium
CCAATTTAAGTTCTGAAACAATAGTTTTTGTAACTCGTTGACGTGATGCATAGCTACTCCTAAGTTGGCTAAACTCGGGTAGATATAATTCACGCTCAACGAGTTCTTTTCATCACATTAAATTTTGTCCTGTACAAAGATTCCAGCCGTCGATCAACCGAAGAGGATTTTGCGAAATGGGTCCGACAGAATTGGAGCATCGATAACAAATGTCATTGGGTGACCGATGTGATTTTCCAAGATGACGATAACCTGATGGATAGAGGAAATAGTGCACAGAACATAATCCTGTTTCCGGGTTTAGCAATGAATATAGCTCCGGTTGCAGATTCGGAGAGAGGGCTTCCAGCTTTGACACGAGCAGCAACTTTTAATTTCCGGTACTTAAAGGAAATTCTAGGAATTGTTTTCTGGAGGGAGGCGTCAAAAAATTTTAGTTAAATCGGCCTGATTAAGAATTTCATCGATTGCAATTTCATCACAGTGTAGAAATGGTTTAGTCCTCTTGTTAATAAAGCAAAGTTGTATATATGGCCAGTCATAACAAGATCTATAGTTTGTTTCGTCCTAGCCTTTTCGTTATAATGGCAGTAAATATTGGAGGGGCTCTTGAATGGTACGAAATTGGGCTATTTATTTCTTGGCCTCTCATTATTTTAGGAAGTTCGGATCTTTTTGAACAAACTATTGCAGATTCTATTAATACTGGAATTTTGCTAATGATGGGTTTTGCTGTGGCCTCTGGAGGACTCAGAGGAATAGGTGGATGGTTTTTTGGATGGAAAGGAGACAAGGAAGGAAGAAAAGGGGCTTTTACCTTATCAATTTTACTGGCAACACTGCCATCTTTAATAGTGCCGTTAATATCGTTCTTCGTTCCTTACAAAGAGTGGGGCAGATATGTCGCCATAATTTTTGCAATCGTAAAGTTGTTCCAGGGCATTCCAGCGGGGGGGGAGTTTCCTGGAGCAATTTGCTATCTGGCAGAAACTGGTACCAGTCATCATAATGTTCCATCATGGATTAACAGAAGATACATGTGTAGCTATACAATACTAGGGCCTCAAATTGGTTTAATGCTCAGCATGATCGTTTGCCTCGTTTTGAAAAATTTCTTTTCTTTGGAATTTCTTCTGCACCAAGGCTGGCGAATCGTTTTTCTTATTTCTGGATTGATCGGTGTCGGAGGATTTATAATACGAAAAAAACTCCACGAAACATCTGCTTTTATGAATATAAAGGCCCATCGTGAAATAGCAATTAACCCTGTAAGAACAATTTTTAGTAAATTCTTTTCAAAATTAGCATTTGGTTTTATTCTGTCTGTATTTGAAACTGTCTTATTTATAGTAATAAGTCTAATCCCTCTATATTACTCAAAAAATCCATTTTTATTATCTTATAACGAAATTATTTATTTTAGCCTTGGATCGACGGTTCTTAGAAGCATCTGCCTTATTTTAATAGGACGGCTTTTAGTTAAATACAATAATTTTCCTTGGCTTAAAACAAGTGCTTGGGGGGTGATTGTTCTTTCATTCTTACTTTACTTGTCCTTTGTGAAAGGAAGTTTGCTATTTTCAATATTTATCAATATAGCAATTATTTTCCTTTACAGCATTCAGGCTGCAGTATTACCTTCTCTTTTAGCTGAGCTTTTTCCTACTCGGGTAAGATACACTGGCATTGCTTTTAGTTTTAATATTTGTGATGGCATTTTATTAACAGTTGTTACCAGTATTTGTTATCAGATTATCTCAAATAACTCAGCTTATTTTGTGTTTCTACTTCCAATTGCAGGGATCATTTTCTTGATCAATATGAAAAATAGATTGGCGGATAAAACTTATTATAAATAGATTTACTTGAAAAGCATTGAGAGGATCATTGCTTTTGTAGTATATAAACAGTGAATGGAGAACAGAATTTTTCGTCTTGCCAAAAATAAGGGTCCTTTTCAGAACCTAAAGGCTTGTGAACTTTTAAAATTTTTAGGTTTGCTTTCTGAAAGCAATCGGAGTAATCATTTTCCATCCAAAAGTAATCAAAAAATTCAATAGTAGGTTCTTTTAATCTCAGCCTGGCAATGTCACCGCTGCGCAAATCTCGATTTTCATCAAAATTTGAATCATAAGCAATCCAATTTCTAGATACAGAATACAATTGTTCGCTTCCTGTTATCGCAATGCAAATTCCCTGTTCTTTCATAAAAGAAACTGCCAAGTTCAAATAGTTAACGATTTCTTCCTTTGATTTCATGTCAAAAAGAACAAAACTTGAGAATATCAAATCAAACTGTGAGCGATGTATTAATTTCTCTATTTCTAAAAATTCGATATGCGGAAAGCTCTCTCTAGCCTTTTTGAGCATAACAGAATTGATATCTACCCCTATCACATTTAAACCTAAACTATGCAAAAAAACAGCAGAGATTCCTGTTCCTGTTCCATAGTCTAAAGCATGGCTTCCCTTTGCATATAGTTTTATAAAGTAAGGGATGTCCCGATAGGCCAAGTATCGATGAGATAACATGTCTGTTTCTGCATAAAAATTGGCTAACTCTCTTGTTTTAGCTTGAATAGAATGGTAAACAATACATTGGGGTGGAATCGATGACAAAGTTGCTGTCTTGTCGCATTCCTGTTTTGAAGAGTCGTTAGTTAATCGCTTTACTGAAATATTATTCTCTCCACAATTGATCAAGTTTAGATAGCTCTGTAGCGCGAAAAATTTGTATTTCTTTTTACTCACAGGATATCCCCAAAGATTTGAGCTTAATTACAACTTTTCAGCGACATGTAGAGTACATTTTTTTCTGTTAATGATAAATATAAAATGATGGGGGTTAATTTGCAAACTGTTTTCGATGTTTTTTTAATTCAAAAAATCTTGATAAAAACCGAAGAAATACTCAAGAGAGATTTTTTTGTTTGCAAAACAAGGGCGTTATCATTTTTTAAATCAATTTGTGAGCTTCAATTTATATAATATGAAACAAGTCCCTGAGCAGGGTGAGAGTGACTTCGATGAAGATCAAGAGAATCACGATGGTCTCGAGCCGCGATGTGTGCTGGTGGTTGAGCTCACTGGAGAGGATCTCGAAGAGTTCGTGGACGACGTTGAGGCGTTTATTGAGGATTTCGACTCGTTTTGAGACGTCGAGGTAGTGGGCAGTGCGGCGGTAGAACGGTTCGAGCTCGGGGTAGTCCCAGAAGAATTCGGGGGTGTCGAGGATTTCACTGTGTAGATTGATGAAGTTGCGTTCGATAAAGATCTCGCCCATTTTTTTGGAGATTTCTTTGCGAGAGAGGGGGATTTTGCCTTTTTGCGCGAGGGCGGAGGGCAGCATTTGGGTGTGGTCGATTGTTTTCTGAATCAGTTCTTCAAAGGTGGAAAGTTTCACAGACTGGGCGATGCCGTGAGAGATGGCGAGTTTGGTCAGGGTGCTTTTATTATGTACGAAGATTTCATCTTCTTCGATTTTGATCGTATCGCCGTAGGTGAAAGTGAATTCGTCGAGTTCGTATTTCCCTAGCGGCTCTTTCTCAAACTCTTTGAGGGACTCCAGGATTTCTTTTTCTTCCTCTTCGGTAAACCCCCAACACACGACGGCTCCATAGGAAAAGTAAAAAAGGTCCCCTTTGATGTGTTTATCCTCTTTGATTTGAATATGGATCACGTCGCGGAAAAGCTGGGTAGAGCCCAACCTCTGCAAATATTGGAACAGCCGGGGAATATCGTAAGAAGAAGCAGTGCAATAACAGGTACAGCGCATAGGTGTTGTTATAATGCATTGGCCATTAAAATGGAAATTTTACCCAGCAGGGCGTTTTTGCTTTCAAGTGGGTTTTTTATAAGTTTGATTGCTGATTTTTGGCTGGAGACAGCGAAATTTAAGTGGTTTAAAAATCAATTTTTTTCTAGCATGGATGCTCCATTTTAAATTTGCAGAATGGGATTAGTTAATTTCCGAAGACGAACGTCCTATCTGTTTCAACACCTTGAAGAGATCTGTCTATGACCAAACTATTGAAAATTTTGTCAATTTTAATGATGCCCTTTTGTTTCCCATTGAATGCTGAACAGTTCGAGTTGGCTGCTCGAAAGAGTGATTCATCTGATTATAGTCAATATGTTGATGAGATAATCACAGCTTTTACGAAGGAAATGAAAGCACAATTTGGTCTTGAGGGCGAAGGCAAAAAGAGGGAAATGTCCCATGATGTCGAGGAAATTTCGGTTAGGTTAGTAGCTTACCAAAAGGGGACAATTGAGCAAGCTCGAGAATGGGAGATTAAAGCCACCGAACGTTTAGTCGAGATGGTTAATGCCCATGAAAAAATTAGACCTTTTCTTAGAGAATATCCATTTCATCCTGATCGAGCGATTGTTTCTATCACTTTCTTAGGGCCAGACAATGGTCCACGTATTGACGACAACATCGCATTTGTCATACAGAGCGACTATAATGTACATTACTTTACCAGGAATCCTCTAAACATATTCGTTTATAGAAACATAAAAATAGAGCCTTATTTAGAAGCATTTGACATTGCCCAAACTCGTGATTCAATCATTGCAGAAGCAAGCAAATCGAAAGATTTGCCGCGCGATGAAGTTTTCCCTCCCAGAGATGGGAAAATTCCACCTCTTCATGGAAAAATTGTGAATGGAAGATACTACTCTCCCGAAAATATTTTCTCCTGTCAGGCAGAAGATTATGGAGAAAGAAAGTACGTTTCCCAGGATGCTCTTAGCCCTGTTTCAGTTAGTGTAGCGTTTTATGGCCCTATATATAATTTTAAAAAGGCAGAAGTTATTTTTATGCCAGGCACTGAAGATAAACAAATAAATGAAGTGGGCTTAAAAGACTTCTTCGAGCATTTGGGCATTGGAATCCTTGAAAAAGTAGATAATGCTCAGGGAATTAAAGTTTTGGAGGAAGAACTATTAGAAGGTGATACCCTTTTTGCTGCCATTTCTGTCGATAAAATCTCTTTTTTGAGACACCCAAGCGGCAAATATATGTGTTCAACGAGAGCCTACTTAGTTTTTCAAGATAAGGACAAAATAGTCATACTTTCGAACCAGGAGGTGACGCTCCCGGGTGAGAAGCACACTCCTGAAAAACATATTGAAAGGTTAAAGACCGAAATTCTTGATTTTAGGAAAACATTCGAATTCGGACCGATTCCAACTCGTTTCTGTACAGAAAATATAGAAGATTTAGAGTGATAGCTTAATTGACCAAACTTCTGTTTTTGCCTCCATAACTCTTGACAATTTTCAAAGTCTTCGTCTTTTCATGTCCCGATGGATGGGACGAATATTGAGTACAAATGAGGTGAAGCATCAAAAGAAATTAACCTGTTCTGCCATCGGAAAATCCTTTTGATTTTCTCAATTCGCGAATTTTCTTAGCGAGCTCGCTTTCATCCGTTCTTTCTTCTAAAAGGAATGGTTGCTTCGTCTCTTTTTTGGCTACATCAGTCTTAACAATTTTCAGGGCTTCTTCATAAGGTTCGTCTTTAATGTCTTTCCCTAAGAACGGATTATCATAATTGTGAGCTTGATAGTAGATTCTTTTTTTGGCGTGGAAAACAAGTTCAACCTCATTATCGCTGGAGGGATTTATTTTTTTTTTAGAAACACTAAAAGAAATCATAACGCGTGCACGACTTGATGGAAAAGGATACTCCCTTAAAAATGGCCTAATTTTTTCATGAGCATTGATAATTTGAACGAATCTTTCTGTAAGTTTGACCACTAATTCTCTGGCCTGGTCCACTGTTGCACTTTGATTAGCATCAAGACTCACAGATATTTTCTCCACATCATAGGGCATGCTTCCTCCGCTGCCCCCACATCTGAAGCCGTATTCTTGGTATACTTCTTTTAAAAAGGCAGAGGTCACTTCAGCGACATATTTTGTATAAACAGCTGATTTCTCATCTTCGGCATTCGCTTTAAAACCCACCAACATCATTAGAATTACAAGAGTAAAGAAACTAACGCGTTTAGACATCGTAAAGCTCCTCAATTTTTCTTAATTCACTTATATGATTAAGCTGGTCCCACAAGTTTGGATTAATAAGTCAAAAAGGCATCTTTAAAGAGACTCGAGTTCCGTCTTCCCTTTTTTTAATGCATTATTCTGAACAATTTTCAGGGCTTCTTCGTAGGGTTCATCCATAATAGGTTTAAGTACATATTGATTATCGGGGTTTATTGCGCGATAGAAAATTCTGTTCTTTGCTTGAAAGACTAATAAAACACTATTATCAATAGGAAGCTTAGTTTTGCTAGGAATCGTAAAAGAAATGTCAACGCGTACTCGACTAGATGGAAATGGATACTCTCTTAAAAAGGGTCTTATTTTTTCGTGTCCATTGATAATTTGAACGAATCTCTCTGTAAGTTTGATTTCTAACTCCCTAGCCTGCTCTACTGTTGCACTTTGGTTAGAATCAAAACTAACTTCTATCTCTTCCACATCATAGGGCATGCTTCCTCCGCTGCCTCCACTTCTGAAGCCATATTCTTTATATATTTCTTTTAAAAAGGTAGAGGTCACTTCAGCGACGTATTGAGTGTAGATCGGCGACTTGTATTGGTTGGCGGTCACTTTTAACTCCGTAAATATCATTAAAACAATTAGGGTAAATAACCTAACGCGTCCTACCATTGTAAAATCCTTGGTTTGTTCTTCGAATGTCTATATTTCTTAATTGCTCCCACTGGTACGTCCCAGCCAAATGGGGATGGTCAGCAATATGTCCTGTCATTTCCGACCTAGTCGAACGACACTTAACAATTTCAATGTCATAGTCTGGATCATCCATATATTTTTTTGCAAACCTTCCTGTAATATAATCTTTTTCAGAATAAACATTTTTGACCCCACGGGCGTAACCATTCGGAATAGGTTCTGCAGGGCCAAGGGCGAGGATGTACATTTGTTTTTTAATAAGGGCTTGCTGGTCCTCGGTCATGCCCTGAATGGCATTCCTACCGATGAGCCCGCCCTCGCTATGGGCGACGTGGTACCAGAACATTTCGGGATTGATTTTGTAGAGGGCTTCGGAGATGGCAATAAAGAATTGCCGGGTACTGACAACGATCGGTGTATCTTTTCCTCGTCGCTCCTCAATCGTTCTTTTACAGTCCCGATATATTCCTTGTGTTGGGTTGTATATGCCCATGATAAGGGTGCCTTCCGGGACCATGTTCACAATCGATTGAACATTTTTTGAGAACTCGCTCAGGTTTGTTTGAATCCCATTTTGTGCGGTGATCAATCCGATCATTTGGCCTCGTTCGGGAACGAGCTCATGAAAGTGATCAACGATGTTTACAATGCCTGTGTGCCATTCTTGAGGCGTGAATTGAAGCTTGTGGAAATACCCGCAAGTGATGAACGAATCCGTGGACACACCGTCTATAATTGCTTTGCAGGGTAAAAGGGTGCCTAGGGGAATTATTTTTCCCGGACTGAAGGCACTGATCGGGACCTCTATGCGGAACTCAGGAAAGAGGGGATCGGAGAAGAGGCCGAATAGGTCGAGCCGGTTCATCGGGCTGTTGAGAACGTAAACATAGAGATTTGATCCATCTGCAAAGCCGGAAGGATCGGGAGTGAGCCATCTTCCGAGTGTGGGATCGTAGAATCGTTGCCCAAAGAAAATGAGGCCGTCCATGGATCTCTTGGAAGAGAATCGCCAGGGGTTCAAGGGGATGGAGTCACTTGTTTCTCTGCCAAAGGCGTTGAATTGATACGATTCGGCAATGTTATGGTCTTGGGAGATGAGCGCTACGATGTTTCCTTGGAAATCGTGCAGGGGCGCATAGGCAACGCCTTCAAGTTCAATCGCAATACTCCCTCCAATCACTCCAAGACCGATGACTTTAAGCTGGGTAATGGTCCCGCTGCCGTTCATCGCGCCGATTTCCTGGTTTTTATCGTAGAGGTAGAAGGTCTGAACTCCATCGCTCTGTTCAGCGATCAGGCGTGAAAATGCATCGTAGAAATAGACTCTTTTTTTTGAATCGGGAGATGTCACGGAGGTGAGGCGATTCAAGGCGTCATAGGTGTAAATGGTCGTTCCCTCAGAAGAGGTCTTTTGAAACGGATTGCCGTTGAGATCGTATTCGAGTTTGTAGTTGGAAGCGGATAGGATTTGGTTGTACTCATTGATAGAACAATCTATAGGGTTGCCTAGGGAATCAAATCGATATTGTTCTTCCCCTTCTTGAATGAGTTGGTTCAGGGGATCATGCTTGTAGGTCTTGTCTCCCAATAGAGAATGATGTGTTTCTGTGACAAGGCCCGACAATCCGAAGGAAATTCGTTGATTCAACCAATGGGAATGTTGGCTCCTGGGGCGTTCTAGAAGATCGCGGATTGAATGCTGTATTCCTAAATCATGGATGAGTTCCTCTTGTGCGACATGTCCATTCGGGTCGAATTCGAGATAGCGATGAGTGAAAAGGGTTTTACCTTCAGGGGAGAATTTGGAAACCTCGGAAAGGTGGCCTGCTTGATAGGAATACGTGATGTAAGAGAGGTCCGGGAGTGTAAAAGAGGAGCATCGGCCATGATGGTCATATTCCCATGTGAAGGTCAAGCCGTAGGGGTTGATTTCTTGGATGATCTGGCCAAACGCATTGTACTTGCGCTGTAGCAGGGTATGTTGAACAAGATCGGAAATCTGAACCGGATCGCGAGACCCATTTTCATAAGTGTATTGATAATGGATCGTCCCATCGGAACTTTTCTTCTCGATAAGACGATCAATTCCATCGTAGGTGGAATCAATAGCAACGCCGTTTGGTAAAACACACCTGACCGCTCTTCTCTTGTCATCATAGATGAAACGGGTGGTCTTATCGCTTCCCTCTTTTTCTAGGATGACGCGCCCCATCGGATCATATTCCCACCAAACGGAAATTTGACTGGTAGGAGTATGATCGTGATAAATAGTGGAAACTCTTCTAGCTAGGTTGCCGGCTTTGTCGTAGAAGAAGTCTTCTTTTGAGACAGTATTTCCAAAAAAATCTTGCTGTGTACGATTGATGACGTGATTCAGCGCATCATGCGTTTCAATCGTGCTGTTCCCAAGAGCATCGGTCATTCTCTTTTCTAAAACCCGTTGACCTAATGCATTTGTTTCAGTGTCATCATAACTCCAGTAAGTGGGATTTTGTTCAGGATCGACATGGGCGATTAATTGAGATTCTGGATTATAGATGAATCGGTCGGTGGCAATTCCCTGAGAGGTCAACCGCTCTGCTTTGCATTTCCTCTCCTCGTTATCATAGAAGAACCACATGTGATTTTCGATGCGGCCATCTGAGAATTCATTCCATTCTTCCGTGATCTTGCCGGCAACGTCATGGATTTGGACGTGGGTGACATCTGACTGGGTCGTCTTCTCGAGAAAGCCAAGAGGGTCATAAGTGTAAGTGATGAGTTGATCTTCTGCCTGCTCGGTCGTTTTTCTGCCTGCTCCATCATAGGTGTAAGTGGTAGTAAGTCCGTTAGGATCGGTGTAAGAAAGAAGATGAAAGGAGTTGTAGGTCCAAATTTCAGCGCTAAGAAGGCTCCCTTCTGCGGAAGTGATTTTTTTCGAGGTGATACGTTGAAACATGTCGTAAACGTAATCGACACGTGTTCCATCCGGATGGATTGTCTGTGCAAGAGTCCCCTCTTTGTTGTAACGGTGAGAGAGGACCGTTCCATCCGGGTGGATGATCTGCACCGGTTTTCTTAAAGTGTTGTAAACTGTTTGGGTTGTTCCCCCCTCTGAGACAGAGGTAGAAGAGAGATTGCCTTGAATATCATAAGTAAAAGTCACAACAGGGGAATAGGGGTTTCCTTCTTTATCCCAAGTCGCAGGAAATTGAGTTTTGACACAGCGACCAAATGCGTCGTACGATTGCTCTGTGCGATTCCCCTTGGAATCGATTTGCGATTTTAAATTCCCATGAGCATCGTAGTTTGTGAAAGTCGTCTTGATGATTCCTTTCTCGTCCGACTCTTGCACATATTTTGGCCTTCCTGCTGGATCATATTCAAAGGTCTTAGCAGGTTGGGAGACTTCTTTTGCGAAGCGAAGATTGCCTAAACTATCATGAGAATATGTGTTTACCTTGCCCACGGGAGTGGTCTGACGAGTGACGCGCCCTTGTGGATCATAATCTATTTCGATCGTGTAGCGATGGGTTCCGTTGGAATCAAAAATCGCTTCCTTTGCTACCCGATGGGTGGGATGATAGGAATAAACAGTTTGCCTTAATAACTTCTCTGTATGGGAGGCGTTGTCTAAGTATTTTTCTGTCAGAGAATGAATGAGTCCAGATGGCTCCTGGAGCTCATACCGTTTGATGTGCCGCTCCGTGACACCATTTAAATCATTTGGATCCGTGGAAATCCCATCATCGGTGATTTCGGCGACGAGTAAATTGTCATCGTTATAAAAGAGAAATTCCCGAACGAGAATTTTGTCGTGATACGAAGTGAATTTAGTCGTAGGAAGGTCGGTTCCGTTTTTATAAGTGTAAAGATAAACCAATCCATTTTCTTCCTCTTCTCGAATGGGAATATTGAAACCAGGTAAGTAATCGTACCGCTTTGAATAGTGTTCGGCATGGGCCAGAGATCCATCGCTATTTGGATTAAAAGGCGCAGGGACGTTTCCTGTTAAAGATCCCCAAAGAGTTTCTTGCCGAACATTTCCAGCATCATCGTAGTCGAAGACTTTAGAAAAATAAGCATGCCGACACCCGTTCATCATCAATTTGGCTTTCAGCCGTTCTTTTTCCCAGATAAACTGCAAGATGGAGATGAGCTCATCCTTTTCATTGAAGTATTCAATGGAATTCAGATGTCCGGCATCATGGATATAACGGGTGAGGCGATTAGAGCTGTCTCGCGCATCGGTCACACCCGGTTGATAGGTGAACCGTGCGAGGGTCATCGTTTCCCCATTAGGCCCAATGGGGGCCTCTAAGCTCTCGACTTTATCCGTATCGAAGTGTTTCTTCTCAGGATGTTTTGCCCATTTTTTTTCCTTTTCTTTATCGGGAGGAGTATAGTATTTGGCTTCGAATTGACACTTTCCTCCCATGTCCATTCGCTTTATTCGAGCACCGATTTTTTTCCGGCCAGGAATTAAGGCTATGCCTTCTTCCGGCCGATGGTTGCTGTTTACACTGGTGATATAATCGACCTCTTGGTGTCTCGTTGAATTGTATTGGAAGGCTTTTCCATCAGACGTATCGATTCTCAATTGGAAAGGGGATTTTTTTTTGCTCCCTTTTAAATGCATCCATGAAAAGGTCTTTGTTTCGGAAGGATTCTTGAGGCTTACATTTTCCAGGCGGTCATGATCGTCATAGTGGTAGGTGATCCTGTGCTGACTGGGGAGGATTTCTTTGACAAGACGGTAGCAAGATTTCAGCCGCCTCCGATTTACCCTTCCTCTCAAATCGCGGATATTCCAGTGACGAAACTCTTCCCCTTGATAAATGCGGGAGCCTCCATTGGGAAGATGCAGGACTGCAATCCCATCTTTGGTATCCAAGTCGAGCACATTGTTGCCCGGGTTTGTTTTGGCGCTTAATGAGCCGGAACATTGCCTAAATTCCTTTTGAGGCTTAAAGATAAAATGATGATCGCTCGTATTATGACTATAGGAATACGGAATCAGGTTGCCGCCCGGTTCGGGAAGGTAGAACCGGAACTCTTTCACTTTGCTTTTGAGATCAATCCAGAGATTGGCATGAGGAATAAAATTCCATCCTCCTTGCACGATCCAGCCCCCTCGTTCCTCTTTGAGGTCATCATTCAGTTGAGGATTTTCCAATGCCCCCGAGCTGGAATAAGTGCGAAAAATGGGAAGCCGTTTGGCTCCTTCGATCACTGTATCTTCAAGGCAGAGATTCAGGTTGCCTGAGATGACGTTGACGTGATGGAATAGGGAAGGGTCTTCATCTTGGGAAAAAAGCTGGTCCCAATCAGCACGGAGAGAGGAGAAGAAAAGCAGGAAAAGTAATAGCATTCTCATAGCGTTCTGCCTCGTTTAAAAAAACGAATACGAATGCTAGATAAATATTTATTCTAGGGCAAGAATTTTTTGGGTCGATTCAGCGCCCTTATTTTTCCTTGATGGGATTTGAACGAAAAAGTAAGATACTCCCTTTGTTTCTTTGCGAGAGTGGCGGAATTGGTAGACGCGCTACTTTGAGGTGGTAGTGGGGTTTCTCGTAGGGGTTCGAGTCCCCTCTCTCGCATATCTCCAGGTACATTTTTTCTCTTAGTCTAGATCTTGGGCTTATCCCGGAAAGTCGTTGGTTTCCCCTTTTGCAAGGATTCAGACCATTCAAGGATCCATTGACTAAAGTTTTCTAAGTAAGCAGGAAAGTTGTTATGGAAAGCGGGAGGAGTAATTCCTAGTTTTTGAAGAGAGTTTTTGTGCTCTTTTAAACAATTGCGAAGTTCAACAACCTTTGTGCTCTCTGCATACTTCTCGATGCGATGAATACAATTTCTCAAAGACAACAATACTTTAAAGACGATGTGCCATGCTGGAGCATGGTCTGGAATGGGTTTTAACATTTGGAATAGAGGACTATTTTTATGTAGTTGATAACGTTGCTGATTTCCCTGCATGAATCTCTCAAAGAGGTTGCCAAAATGCAAATCATCCAATACTTCAGCAAGATTCCTTTTCGAGTATCCAATATCAATTTCTGCGATAGAAAAATTTGCATTTGGATGAACCAAAAAAAATGTCACAAGATCTGCTCTGGCCCCGGTCCCAAATATGGATCTGGCTCGTATGTTCAATAATGCGGAAGATGGATGAGGCCGCAAGACGGATTTATGACTCAGGTTAATTTTTAATGGAGGGGTATCGATAAAAACTGGCCAGTTAGTTTTTGAGATATTATTTAAACTAGAAGCATATTTCGAAAAAGATTCTTTGGCCAATTGGTTAAATTCCTTCATCAAAGACTTAAAACGGCTGATTGAAATAAAATGATAATATTGACTGCACCAATCAAGCGACTCATCACGAAGTCGAGGATCTGTTTCAGCTAACACGCTCGTGAATATAATTAGTTCTTCTATGGGAATAAGAACATTTTGATGGTTTTGTTTGGTTCCAGCAACCCCTAGTTCTGTCCACAGACTCCATGCAAGGTTAAGTAGATTTTTGTCTAATTCTTTAATTAGATGCATGGATGTTCTCGATTGCCTGATTTATATCTTTTTCAAAATCTGCAGATACATCTTGAGTAAGGCACCAATTTTTAGCCTGAAGTAATTCATCCGGTGTAGGGGTCAATGCACGCAGATCTGCAAAATGTTTGCTTTGAGGCCCTTGATCCACGCTTGCGTATAGCTTAAAGCAGATTTGGTCAAAGCGATCGGCCAAATAAAGAGTTAGTCCCTTATACTCACGAATGTGTAACCGTTCTGTAAAGCCTCGAGGCAAGCCCATTTCTAGTAAAGAAGCGGGACCACTATTCAACCAATTGTCTCCCAGGTCAAGCGCTTTACCAACTTCTTCAGCAGCTTGAATGAGAGGGAGTGGAAGGAGATTTGCTGAAAAGAGTTCCCGGTTTTTTACAAGAGCAACTAAGTCTAAATCTTTTGTTGTCCTGTCAATAAGTCCAAGAAGAAGCAAACTGCCTCCTCCAATTGCGGCTACCTCATAGCTGAGACCGCGATCAGCCAAAAGTTGCCCTAGGACTTCTAAAGCGATTTCCAGACTTGCTAAATCTATTTTCATGACCCCTTCCTTGGTTTCGAGAAGTTAAACTTCTAGAATCGAGAGCTTAAACTTCATGATATATGAAAATGAGATTTTACGCGAATATTTCAGAATGCATTGATAATTAATGGTTTGCGCATAGTGACTTCCTTTCATCAAGCTGAAGGCTTTTTACCCTTCAAGGCGCTGTTGCTCTGACGGCGCGGAAAGCAGCCGTCTCATCTGAGTTGATCTGCATGGTCATCGAATAATTCGTGCCGGTGGGGATCTGGATTTCCCAGCTTTGGCTGGCGCTTGCGGCATTGGCATTGAAATTCGAGTTGGGGATCTTGTCCAGGGAATTATACCTGTATAAGTTGTAAAGGGTGTTGGGGTCGAGGCCGGAGAGTGTGACGGTCAAATGGATGGGGAGGGGCGGGGGCCTTGTTGTAGAACCGTCTTGAATTTGCGGTATTTCATAATTGATATCGGTGTCGACGCGGATGGGGAGTGTGTCACCGTTCAAATCGATGACGCCTGTGATCGCGATTCCATAATTGCTGCCGCTGTTGGAGAGGGAATAGATGGGGCCGTTTTGTCGATTGGCTTCCGATCGATCGGCTTGAAACTCAGCAAAGTCATAGGAAAAATAGTAGGGGGGATTGCTTCGATCGCTCCAGAGGCCGTTATCGTTAAAATAGATGATATCCTGGTCGTAGTAGTTAGGGTCCGTGAGAGGGTGGAGGGAAGTGATGCCCGTGACGGGAACGATATGGTCGTAGTCGGGATCGCCGGCGTTCGGGTTGGTCTTGCCGTAAAAAAGGTATTCGTTGGTGAAGATGCCGATCGCCACCGGGAACCCTTTAATGACATTTTGTTTGACCCAGGCGAGAAATTCTTTGGTGTCTTGTTCTCCTACCGTATTCCATTCGATGCAATTGAGATGCATTTGAGAAGCTGTCAGTTGATCGTTCAGACCAAGTCGTGTGGCGACGGCGCGTGCATCGTATTGGGAAATATACTGGCCGTAATAAAGGCCGGCGCTGATGAGCGACACTTCGCCGCAATAACCGGAATTATGGTTCGATTGCAGGCGGGGGGGAATGTCATTGCAATGAATGAAGGTGAGATCGGAAGAGCACAC
>CAJCIW010000124.1 GCA_903970455.1 Verrucomicrobiota bacterium
AATAGAGCCTGCGCCCCTATTTCCGAATAAATCCTCTTGAAAAATTCCAGCCGCTGCCGCCTCCCCTGTTCTTCTGTGTTTCCAGGGTGAAAATCACTTAATAAGAGAGACTTAAGATGAAAAGGCAAGTTAAAGGCATCCATTTCTGTTCGAATCAGTTCTGCTTCTTCCCGGCTTTCTTTTCGCCAGCCATGATCGATATGGGCTGCATGGAGCTCAAAGGTAAAAAAACGGCGACATTCGAGAAGCAAATGGAGAAGAGCTTTAGAGTCTGGCCCCCCGGAATATCCGATTAAGACGGATTTGCCCGAAATGAGCCTGCCAGTTAAAAATTTCCTCAATTGCAAGAGCAATAGATCTTTCATGAGCAGTAGTGTAAACTAGGAAAGGAAAAAGCGGCAAACAACAAATTAACCTTTTTTCTTATGGTTTAAATCGCTTAAAATTACCTAAAAATCAGGGAAGCACATGCCGCTTATTTGGCGTTATCTCTTACGCAATTTTTTCCAGGTCTTCCTGCTTTGCGTCGCTTCTTTCGTCAGCATCCTAATCGTCCTTCGATTTCAGGATATCGCCCGTTTCGCCACTTCAGGGGCCCCCAAGCTGAAAGTTCTCCTGTTTACGCTCCTTCAAATCCCCCATATTCTCCCGATTGCTATTCCCGTCTCAGCATTGATCGCAGCCATTCTTCTTTTTCAGCGCCTAAGCACAACGCATGAACTGACTGCTTTCCGCGCTTGCGGCCTTGGGTTGAAATCGTTGACAACTCCCCTCTTTTTTGCAGGTTTGTTCCTGATGCTGATCAATTTTACGATTGCGGGAGAACTTTCGCCGCGCTGCCGCGGCTATTCAAAGAGTTTGATCTACGAAATCGCGATGTCCAACCCTCTCTTCGTTCTCCAAAAAGAGAGCTTAATCAAATTAAAAAATGCATTTTTCGATATCGGCGTATTGAAGGCGAACCGCTATGCGGAAGATGTCCTGCTCGTCGTCAAAAATTCTTCCAACGGCCGTTTGACGCTAATGTCGGCCAAACAGCTCGCCTTGAAAGGAGATCTTCTTAAAGGGGAGCAGGTAGCCTTAATTTCAAGCATCGATCCGAAGAGAGGAGAGGGATTCGACCATCTTGTGATCGAGAATCAAGCGGAGATGATCACAAAAGCGTCGAATTTAAGCCAATTCCTGCAAAGCACCGATTGGGCGATGAGTTACGAATATCTCCCCGTCAGGATGATCGTCGCACACGACTACATCGAAAAGCAGCATTTTTCACTGGGCAGAAGCGCGAGGGAAGAAATTGCTCGCCGCATCTCGCTGTCTTTAGCTGCATTGACCTTCACTTTGATCGGAACGGCCTTCGGAATGCAGATTAGCCGCAATCGCTCCAAAAAAGGGATCTGTTGGGCAATCGGCCTGGCAGCCTTCTATCTCGTGTGCTTTATCTCTGCCAAATCGCTTCGCCATACGCCGCTGCTTTCGACGTCGATCTATCTACTGCCCCATCCGATTATCCTATTCTTCTCATTACGCGGTCTTAAAGCGATCCGCCAGGGGGTAGAATGAAGATCTGGGAGCGGTATCTTTTACGCGAAATTTTGAAGGTTTTTTTACTGTTCTTGAGCTGCTTCTTTTTCCTCTATGCATTGATCGACTATTCGATGCATATGCAGGACTTCTTCGCCGACAAGAGGGTTCAGATCTCCCATATCGCGGTTTATTATTTTTTCCATTTCGTCAAACGCGCCGATCTGCTCATCCCGCTGGCCTTGCTCATTTCTACGCTGAAGGTGCTTTTCTCCTTAAATTCCCGAGGCGAACTCATCGCCTTGCAATCCTCCGGGGTTCCCCGGAAAAAGATCCTCCGCCCTTTCTTATTTATCGCTTTGCTATGCGCCCTTTTCAATTTCACCAGTTCGGAATTTCTTCTTCCCTCCAGCCTAAATTTCCTCGATCGGTTTCGAAGGGAGCATTTTAAACACCGCGATCAAGACCGCCATAAAGAACCTGTCCACGTGCTCCGGCTTAAGGACCGCTCGAAAATTATCTATCAGACGGCCGATGCTGACAAAAAAACGTTCCACGATGTATTTTGGGTTCGCTCTGCCGATGAGATATGGCGCATAAAATCGTTGTCGATCGATCCTGAAAACCCCGTGGGCTTTTACGTCGACCATCTTCAACGGAACAAAGAAGGGAATTTTGAGAAAGCGGAATCGTTTGAACAATACCGGTTTGCAAAATTCCGCTGGCAGCCCGATCCGACGGGGAAAGGATATACTCCATTGGAAAACCGGCGCCTGAGCGAACTGATTGGCATGCTCATTCAAAAAACAAAGACCACTGCTTACGAATATCCTCAAGTGTTGACCCATGTTCTCTTCAAGCTCGCGATGCCTTTTCTTGCTCTGTTTGTCGTTGTTGCCGGAGCACCCTTTTGCTTCCGCTATTCGCGGAATCTTCCGATTTTTATCACCTATGCCATTGCTCTATTCGGCTTTGTCGCCTTTTTTACTTTAATGGATGCTGCTGTGATCTTGGGAGAAAATCTTGTTGTCTCTCCCTATCTGGTGATTCTCAGCCCGATCCTGCTTTGCGGAGCGGCATTTGGATGGAAATGTTATCGAACATGTAAAGGTTTTTAAATGAGTTCTACAAGCCAACTAGAGAATATCCCTTTTGCATCCAGGGCCTGGAAATTGAAACTCCTTCTCCTGTGCCATCTGATCGCCACGCTGCTGATCGCCAGTTTATTTTGGCCAGTGACGAAACCGTATTGGAATGCAATCGATATCGCGTTTTTTAAAATGGTGAATTCTACTCTCAAGGACCGTCCCGTCTGGCAGCTGTTTTGGGCTTGTGCCAATCATAGACTTGCCGATTGGGTGGAAGATCTGTGCATCCTTGCCTTTTCTATCGCCCATGTGCGTGGCGCCCATCGCCATTTAAGAGCCCGCAAAATCTCCGAGCTACTCTTTTGCGTCGTCTGCATCGCGGCCACCCTCTACTTCGTTAACCGGATCCTTTTCCGCCACAACCTCGATATTGAACGGTTGAGCCCCACCCTCGTTGTAGAGGAGAGTGTTCGCCTTTCCGATGAAATTCCCTGGATGAAGATCAAAGACGATTCCTCTAAAAGCTTTCCCGGAGATCACGGAACCACAGCGCTACTCTTTGCTGCGAGTTTCTCTTGTATCGCGGGATGGCGTCTGGGATTACTTGCCTGTCTATATGCAACATTTTTGTGTATGCCGCGCCTGATCACGGGCGCCCACTGGCTCTCTGACGTCGTTGTCGGCAGCGGCACAATCACCATCGTCTGTTTAAGCTGGGCATTTTGTACCCCGTTGTTTAATCGGTTTACGAATCGGTGTGAGAAGTTTTTTAACTGGGTAGTCTCCAAGATCAAAACTTGAGGTGAAATTTATGGCCGACGCTTATGACAAATTGCATTCGTTATCGAAAACAATGGCTCTGATGGCTTCCGTCGAAGGGCTACTCGATTGGGACCAGGAAACATTTATGCCTAAAGACGGCATCGAAATCCGTTCTCAGCAATCCGAAATTCTCGCGAGCCTGGTTCACCGGCAAAGAACGAGTAAATCTTTTGCCAAAGCGCTTGCTTCCCTGATCGATCTTGAAACAGGGGAGATCAAAGACGATCGGCTGCCTTCTCCGCAAATCGCTGCATTGCGCGAATGGCGCCGTGATTATCTCAAAGCGGTGAAACTCCCCAATGCCTTTGTGAAACAATTTGCCAAAACCACTTCGACCGCGTGCCACGTTTGGAAAACAGCAAAAGAGCATAATGATTTTAAAACTTTTTCCCGCCATCTGGAAAAAGTCATCTCCTTAAGCAGGAAAAAAGCCGATATTTTGGGCTTCAAAGAACACCCGTACGATGCTTTGCTCGATTTATATGAACCTGAAATGACAACCTCTTTTCTCACCCCGCTATTCAGCCGTTTGAAACTTCCCCTCACGCAGCTGATTAAAGACATCAGCGCAAAGACCCCCTTTCAGGAAGATTTTCTCTTTCGCCATTGCCCCAAACACAAGCAGCTCGATTTTTCCCACAAAATCTTACATAAAATGGGATTTCACCCCGCATCATCGAGGCTTGACGTTTCCGTTCATCCCTTTTGCAATGGAATGCATCCAAAAGACACGCGCATGACCACGAAAGTACATCCCGAGAATATCATGACCTGCATCGGGGCGGTCTTGCACGAGGGGGGGCACGGCCTTTACAACATGAACTTGAACGGGGAGCAGTTCGGCTCCCCTCTAGGCCAGCAAGTCTCGCTCGGCATCGACGAAAGCCAGTCCCGCTGGTGGGAGACTCTGATCGGCCAAAGCTATTTTTTCTGGCAGCACTTTTTCCCCCTCCTTCAAGAGGAATTACCCGAGCAATTTGGGGGGGTTCTTCTTGAAGAGTTCTATCATGCGATCAATGCCGTCAAGCCCGGATTCATCCGCATCGAGGCGGACGAAGTCACCTACAATCTTCATGTCATTGTTCGTTTTGAGATCGAAAAAGCTTTGATTGAAGGCACGTTAAAAGTTAAAGAGGTCCCCGATGCCTGGAATGCAAAAATGAGAGAATACCTCGGCATCAGCCCCGAATTTGACGCGCAAGGGTGTCTACAAGACATCCACTGGTCGTTAGGATTCATTGGCTACTTCCCCACCTACACACTCGGCAACCTCTATTCCGTCCAATTTTTCAATGCCTTTGAAAAAGCTCATCCCAATTGGAAAGAGCATTTGGCCAAAGGATCGCTCGATTTTATCCGCGATTGGCTGAAAGAAAATATACACAAATATGGCAGACAGTATACTCCAAGCGAACTCTGTCAAAGAGTCACCGGGAAACCACTTAGCGAAGAACCCTACGTCTCCTATTTGAAAAAGAAATACCGAACGCTCTATCACTTATAACAAAAAGGCCCTAGAGATTTCTCTCTAGGGCCTTACCAGCAAGGAGGAAAATAGTAATCTTAGCGTTTGGAGAATTGGAACCGTTTGCGAGCGCCGGCCAAACCGTATTTTTTCCGTTCTCTTTTACGAGGATCGCGTGTGAGGAAGCCGAGGACTTTCAAATCGCCCCTGCGGTCTTTGTCTTCGAGAACAAGCGCGCGTGCAATGCCTAAGCGGGCCGCGATCATTTGTCCTTGGATCCCTCCTCCCTTGACGCGGATGAGGATGTCGTAGCGCTCAGGAGCAGAGACTTTCTGAATAGGAGCTAAAATCGCCATCCGCTGCAGTTGAAGCGGGAAATACTCTTCGAATTTCTTTCCGTTGACGAGGATCGTTCCTTTGCCAGGGCGAAGGCGCACAGAGGCGACCGATGTTTTTCTTCTTCCTGTTCCAATATTTTCTTGACCTTTCATAATTCCTTCTAGTTCGCTTTAATTTAGATATTAACAGGGATCGGCGTTTGCGCTTTCATATCGTGCTTGTCGCCTGCAAAGATGCGTAATTTTTTCATTTGCGCTTCGGACAAACGTGTCTTGGGCATCATCCCTTTGATCGCGTGCCAAATGATGTAGTCGGGCTTTCTGCCGAGCATCGTACGATAAGGCACTTCGCGCATACCGCTCATCGCTCCGGTGTGGTAGCGATAGATCTTTTGGGCTTCTTTAGCACCGGTGACGACGATTTTTTCCGCATTGATGATGACGACGCCGTCGCCTGTATCGACATGCGGGGTAAATTGCGGTTTGTGTTTCCCGCGTAGGATTTTAGCGACTTCTGCGGCGAACCGCCCTAAGGTTTTCCCTGTTGCATCTAACAGGAGCCATTTTCGCATCGGAATGACTTCTTCTTTCGTCAGAAGGACGGTCGAATTTTTCTTTTTCATGGAATAAGACCTTAAAAAATAGTTCAATGATGTTTTTGTAAAGTAGAACTCCCAGTCTACTTTCTCGTTCATTTTTTTTCCAGAAATTTTAGGAGGGCGTGGAGTTCTTGCCAAAAGAAGTTTTTTTGGGTAGACTTGCTTCTCCTTGATTTAAAAAATATTTAACACAAAAAACCTCCCTATGCGCTCATTGAAAACTTTTTTTATCCGCACCTACGGGTGCCAGATGAATGAGCTCGATTCTGAAATCATGGTCGGGCAGCTGATAAAACGGGGACTCACGAGGATCGATGAGGAAAACGACGCCGACCTTCTCATTTTTAACACCTGTTCGGTCCGAGACCTTGCTGAGAGGAAGGTGATGGGAAAGATCGGCCAACTCGGCAGAAGCCCCCATAAACGGTCGATCATCGGCGTCACCGGGTGCATGGCGATGGCCAAGAAAGAGACAATCTTTCGGAAACTGCCCCATGTCGACTTTGTCGTCGGCACCAACAATATCAGCGAATTAAACGAAGTTCTTGACGAAGTGCTGGTCTCGGGAAAGCAAATGATCCGCACGGACGACCAATTCGAAGAGAATCTGGACTACCTGATCGCCAAACGGGACGATCCAGTAAAGGCTTATGTTTCCATCATTCGGGGCTGTGATAAATTCTGCACCTACTGCGTCGTGCCTTACACTCGCGGACAGGAAGTTTCCCGGCCTCCCGAGAGCATTTTCGAAGAATGCGAGCGCCTTGTGGAGAACGGTTACAAAGAAATTACTTTACTTGGTCAAAACGTGAACAGCTACGGAAAGGACAAACCGGAATGGGGCTGCCTTTTCCACGACTTGCTCTATCGCTTGGACAAAATCCCGGGCCTTGAGCGGGTACGGTTCATGACCTCCCACCCCGTCGACATCACTCCCGAGCTGATGCAGGCGATACGCGACCTTCCTTCTGTTTGCGAATTCGTCCATTTTCCCATTCAGGCAGGCTCTAATCGCATCCTAAAGAAGATGCACCGTCTCTATACCTTGGAAAAATATTTGGAAAAGGTCGATCTGCTCCGGTCGATCGTTCCCGATGTTTCTCTGGGAACGGACATCATCGTCGGCTTTCCGACGGAGACCGAAGAAGAGTTTCAGCTGACATATGATATTTTTAAACAGATCCGTTATTCCGTTGCCTTCATCTTTGCTTATAGCGCCCGCAAAGGGACTCCAGCCTTCCGTTGGAAAGATGACATTGCAGAAGAGGTGAAGCAAGACCGGCTGCAGCGGCTGCTCAATCTGCACAACGAAATCTGCGCCGAGCAGCGCAACGCAATGCTCGGTTCAGAAGTGGAAATCCTGGTCGAGCGGCGCAATCGTGATGAAAAGCACCTAAAAGGGCGCACGCGGTGCTGGAAAAATGTGCTCTTCAAAGGGCATGATGCATTGATCGGAACTTTGCAAACGATCAAAGTCACCGGTTTCAGCCATCAGACGTTGATTGGAGATCCCCTGGCCCCTTACGAGGCCAGGTAGAATGAGAACCACGGATTTTTTCCCAAGGGAGTTATTTCTTAAGAACTTTTGCAATTCCGAAGCCGGCTAAGAACCATCCGACAACCAGGTCTACGATATTGACCAGAGCGTAGCAAGGGGAAAAACCCCACCAATTCCAATCAGGAAGTTGGGCTAAAATCGCAACGCCGAGACCGAACAGAGTAACAAAACCCACTTGTCTCTTAAAGGGAAGAGTCTTGGTCTGCATTAACATCCAAGTGACGATAAATGCACCGATAATTTGTATGATCAGCGAAATGATGAATGGCCCCAACGTCATTTTGCCGATTCCTCCCTTAGATACAGAAGCGAACATGAAAGGGCCTTTTTCCATCATTTTCATCCCATTCTCCATCTCGCTTTGGGAAGTTCCCTCATGGTAGGAGAATGTGTTGGGCAGAACATAGATACCCGAAACAGGAGCATTGTTCGAAATCGCATTTGCGACTTCAGACTCATTGGAAAATTTATTCAAACAGGTTTGATGCCATGGAAAGACCATCCATGAGAACAATCCCCAGATGAAAACGATCAAGCCGCCGATGAAAGCGCACTTTAAGTGAGTTTTGGACATTTGAATCCCTCTCGATATGTTTAGTTTACAAAACTTTGATATATTCTTTTTTTCATTTTTGTTCAAAAGGTTTTTTCAAAAATTCGATTCCCTATCTGTA
>CAJCIW010000125.1 GCA_903970455.1 Verrucomicrobiota bacterium
AATTAGAAACTTGACTTGTTAATCAAAAAAAAATATATAGGGTTTAAAACAAGGGACCTTCTATGCTCAACGATTCGCTCAAAAAGTTATTTATTCTGTCTTTAGTCTGCATCTCCTTGCCTTACAGCACTATTGAAGCAGCGAATCCATCAAAAAGCCCTTCCTCCCAGCCAACATGTAATGATCAGTGTCAACCCTTCCGCATCTCAGCTCGCCATATTGAAAATAAAGGGATTGGCTACAACACCGGCTACACAACTCTGGAAGCATTCTTAGCAGCTCCTGCAGACCTCTGGCCTGTAATGCCATTTGTTGATTTAAGAGGACATATTTTTAACGATGGCCATTGGGCTGCCAATGCTGGCCTTGGGCTACGCTCTCTTCTGAAAGACCGTGTCTACGGCGCTTATGCCTATTACGACTATCGCGATACTAAACGCAAAGGCTATAACCAAGTAAGCTTCGGATTAGAAACGTTAGGAACCTTTTGGGATCTGCGCTTAAACGGATACGCCGTTGTTGGAAGTCGACAAAGCCGACCCTATGACACCCAGTTTAGTCAGTTTGCAGGCAATAACATCTACTACACTCAGAAATTTCAGTATGCCCTTTCAGGGGGAAATGCAGAAGTAGGCTTTTATCCATTAAAAATGAAAGATGTTACTCTCTATACTGGAATTGGCCCCTACTATTTGAAAGGCCCTGTTGGAGGTGCTGTGTGGGGAGGAGAAACACGCGCTAAAGCGATGTGGAAAGAATACGTCGGAGCCGAGGTAAGTTACTCTTATGACCATACTTTTAAAAATATTGTCCAAGGACAGGTGTTCCTTTCTTTACCTTTAGGACCGAAAGAAAAAGTAAGAGAGAGCAAGGGGCGTTCTTGCATGGATAATTACCTCTTGTGCCAACGAATGATCGAGCCTGTCGCGAAAAACGAAATCATCCCCGTAACGACAAAAAAAAATAAAAATCTTGCGATCAATCCAGCTACAGGGCAGCCCTATACCGTATACTTTGTCAATAACTTAAGTCACTCAGCTGGGACCTATGAGAGCCCGTTTTCCACACTAGCTGCTGCAGAAAGCGCCGCTCAGGCCAATGATATCATTTATATCTTCCCAGGAGACGGAACAACGACAGGACTCAACGCCGGGGTCACGCTTAAGGATTATCAAAAGTTGTGGGGTAGCGGCATAGCACATTCACTTAATACGACTGCGGGCGCTATTTTAGTCCCAGCTCAGTCTGGTGGAACTCTGAATGGCTTAGTCTATAGCCCAACCATTACCAATACGGGAACTGTTGTGACTCTTGGCAATGGAAACGAGATCTCAGGCCTCTTCTTGCAAAACGGAGCTAGTGCAGATGCGATTTTGGTCTCTAACAAAACAAATGCGACGGTGTCGAATTGCACAATCGCAGGTGCAAACGTGCAAGGAGGCACCGGACTTTCCGCGACAGAACTTGCGGGCACCCTTACGATCAATAATTGTATCTTGAACCAAAATACTGCAATCTCTCTCTCGAATAGCACAACAAATCTTCAGGCAAACATCACGAATTCAAGCTTTTCTGGAGGTGATGATTCGACGACCTCCTCCATCTTATGGAATCTATCAGACGCAGCACAGGGAGTGTTGACGGCTAGCAACAACACCTTTGACACCAGCTATATCGCTATTACTGTAACCCCAAGCAATACAAGCACCATTGCCGCAACCATCAACAATAACTCGATCTCGGCGGGTGGATATGGAATCAATATAAATGGATCGGGAACTGCAGCAGAGAATATCAACATAGATGGCAATACAATCAATACCTATTATCAATCAGTTCGGATTGTGGATAGCGGAGTATTGATAGCGAACCTATCGAATAACACAATAAATACAACAGAAGACTATTGCATAGAAATAGATACGTCTGCTGGAGAGGCTTCGATTTTGATGACCGACAACACTCTCGTTTCGTCGGATAGTTACACTCTATATTTAAATCATTCTGGAGGCAGTCTCTCTGCGACCTTGAATGGGAATAATATCTATACAGTTGAAGATGAGTATGCGATTTATAGCAATATCACAGGTTCAGCAATTGATCACGTGATCAATTTGAATGGAAACACAATAGCCGGAGAATATTGTTGGTATCTTTACCAAACTGTAGGCAATGCCTCATCTACCTGGAATAACAATACTCTGCACCCTTACGAATATGGCATTTACGCTGATCAACAGATCGGTACCTTATCTCTGATATTCAATAATAATACAGTCATATCGTCTGGTGACGAGGAAGGCATTTATTGGGCTGCAACTGGGTCTGCTACAAACACCAATATCTCGATTACAGGCAATCAGATATATGCTGAGTATCCACTATATGGTCAGCAGGAAGTAGGCAACTTGACTCTCTCAGTAACCGATAATATTCTTACTGGTTATACCCCCGTTTACTTAAACCTCTCTACTCCAGGCACAACAACTGCGACAATCTCAGATAATACTTGCAGTGGATACTATGGAATTGAAGTCGATCAGTCTGCAGGAACTTTTAATTCTACAGTCACCAATAACACCGTTGCCTCTTCTGGCACAGCAGGATATTACTATGCCATCACGGGCGGCGCGCCAAACACTACCCAATTGATTTCGGGGAATACGATTACATCTGGCGCATATGCAGCCAACGCAGTTTATTTGGACTTGCCGACTGCAGGCACAACGTCCTTTACTGTGACGGATAACGTCCTAGCTGGCGGTGGAAGTTCAAGCGCAGGCGCTTCAGTTTCTTGTACGATGCTTGGCGGAACTCAATTTCTTGACCTTTCGAATAACTCAATGACGAATACCGGAGGGTTCTCTCTATCTGCATCAAATGCTTGTGCAGCCACTTGGAATGTAAACAGCAATGAGTTTTTCGCTTCGGGCTCAACCCCAGTTTCTGCAACTGCATCGGTTTCAGGAACAAGCGTTTGCATGCAGCTCAACAACAACACAGCCTATCCAATTACTGGCGCTTATTCGCTTACAAGAACATCGCCAGCGACTTTCACACTCAACCCTCCGCAGGGCAATATTGGGCAGCTCACAATAGGGGCCGGTGTGACAGAGGCTGTATGTCCCTAATATAAGTTAGGGGCAATCATTCCCGTTTTCAGCTTCCTCTCCAAGGAAGAGTTAGAGGGGTTCCGGAGGAGATGTGACTCGCTCAGCGCTCTATACGGAGCCTCCGATTCATTAAACCAGTCCATGGTATTTGTTCCAACTCGAATAGGGTCCCTCCTCGCATTTGATTCGAGTCTTTCATACCCACCTTGCTAAAGGGTGATCAGTATGCTTGACGTTCTTGATTTAGAAATTTTCAAGGCTTTTCAATTACGCAAATTTTACGCACTAGACTGGGCAAAAGTGGCCTAAGTGAAAAGAAAAAGGACTTATCGGTTTCCCTTTAAGTCCTTGATTTACTTAGTGTTATTTAGTTTGGCTTAATCTAAATTTTGGAGGTGGAGAGAATCGAACTCTCGTCCTTGGCAAACTCCCTACTGATGACTACATGCTTATCGCCTTCTTATTAGCAGCCTATCCTGAGGAAGACGCCCCACAATGGATAGGCCCGCTTCTATTGATCTCGAACTGCCTTCTTGAGAAGCTGCAAAAAGAGAGTTCATACCAGGGTTAATGACAATAGCTTCTGACGCTCCTGGTCGGGCATCAGGCTATCGGGTCACCAAAGCGGTTAAGCTTTAAGCAGCCAACAATTCTTCTGAATTGTCTTTTATTAGTTTATCGGATGATTAAGGAGGCCAACCGACGTCCTCCGCATGCCACCGGTACTTCATTTCCAAGTCGAAACCAGTACACCCCCAGAAGTATTATAACATGGAATTATTATTTTCGATAGAGGGGAAGAAATAAAGAAAAAAACAAACTTTGCATCTTGAGTTGTTTAAAATGAAAGAGTTAAGTGTATTTTTAGTGAGGCACTAATCGCGCAAATTGATTCAAGACAGGTGTTTTTGGCGATTTTGGGAGGACTGGAAAACTTTTTGGCTCTGGAAAAATTAAACTTTTAATTTATCGCCTGCTTCTTTACAATGCCTTCACATTAGAGAGGGGATGTGTATGGTCACAACAGTTGGTTTTCCTTTCGGTGCTGCCGCAGCAATGCCTCATCTCCCGGTCAACCTGGATCCTCTTGTTCCTGTGATTAGAAGGACGTTGAGCGATGCGGACTTTTTTTCGGGATTTAGAATGGCTGCCCATTGCCTCGACTCGAGCCCTTTTGTGAATGTCTCGCTTGTCTCCCTGAAAAGCGCCCCTTATGTTTATTACAGCGATAAAGTGCTTGTGCAGGAGTTCGACAACGGGATCTCCTGTCGATTGCGCTATTTTGAAGCTGCCATCACTTCCCTTGCAGCTGTTATTTACAATTTTGTGTTTGGCGTCGTTTTCAGTGCGCTCTCTCTTGTGACTTTAGGGCAAGTCAAAATCATCGTCGATCAAATGGGGAAGCATTGGGCCCATTCCGTTTTTGCCGTAGCAGCCTTCGGGATTGCTTCCATCGGAACTGTTTCTCCTAATCTTGGGATTAAAGCCAATTATGCTGCTGGACTTGCTATGGGGGTTGCCTTATTGGAGTGGACAGAAGGGGAGGCGATTAGCAAAATTTGCTCTGCCTATCAGCGCCATCGGCAAGAGTTTGCGGAAGGCGCCGCCATCGCTTGCCGGAACGATGGAATCCCTGAAAACACGTTTACCCCTTTTTTGAATTATTTGAATGACCATCTCAACAACCGCGTTCAAAGTTTGTCTGATTTGATCGGGGTTATTGAAAATGGGGAGCAGCATCTGCCGCATATGATCCCATGGGCTACTCCTCAGCTCCTTATTAACGAGCTGATGCTATTGGGGTCGAATTGGATGAGTGGACCGGTGACGACGAGGGCAGAGGGTGAAACTCGATAAGGGATTTCTTCTTAATTCCTCATCGGCTATACTTTAATACTTATGTTTGAGCCTAATCAAAAAGAATCTATACCACAACGAGAAGAGCGCATCCTCGATTTTTGGCAGAAGGAACGCATTTTCGAGAAAACGCTTGAAGAAACAAGAAACAAGCCTAATTTTTCTTTTTACGACGGCCCTCCTTTTGCAACCGGATTGCCCCACTATGGACATATTTTGACGGGGACGATCAAAGATGTCGTACTGCGTTACAAGACGATGAAGGGAAATTATGTGATCCGCCGTTTTGGATGGGATTGCCATGGCCTGCCTGTAGAAAATGAGATTGAGAAGGCAAAAGAACTCTCCGGAGCATCATCGATTGAGGCGTTTGGCATCGCGGCCTTCAACGAAGAATGCCGTTCGATTGTTTTCCGCTATACCGAAGAATGGAAACAGGTTGTCGCGCGGATGGCGCGCTGGGTTTCTTTTGAAAATACGTATCACACCATGGATCTCAAATACATGGAATCGGTGTGGTGGGTGTTTAGTCAACTTTACGAAAAAGGGCTCGTCTACGAAGGCTTTAAGGTGATGCCGTTTTCTGCCCGCCTCGGCACACCTCTTTCGAATTTTGAGGCGAATCTCAATTACAAAGAAGTCGATGATCCCTCTTTGACGGTGCAATTCGAGCTCGCCGATGAACCGAACACTTCTCTCCTGATTTGGACGACCACTCCATGGACCCTTCCATCTAATCTCGCGGTCATGGCAAAAAAAGGGATGGAATATGTCAAAGTGAAAGAACGGGCATCGGGGCGCCAATTCATTCTCGCGGCTTCCCGCCTTCCTTTTTATTTTAAGAATCGGGAAGAGTATGATCTTGTTTCCACATTCACAGGAGATTCTTTAGCAGGAAAGCGGTACAAGCCTCTTTTTCCCTATTTTGCTGCGCGCGCTCAGCAAAATGCGTTCCGTGTGATTTTGGAAGAATCGCTTTCGGGTGAAGAGGGGACAGGACTTGTCCATTCGGCGCCGGCATTTGGCGAGGTCGACTTTTTTGCTTGCGCCCGGGAAGGGATCGAACTCGTGAACCCTGTTGATACCAATGGGAAGTTCACGCACGAAGTGCCTGATCTCGCAGGTCTTTTCGTTAAAGACGCCGACAAAGAGATTATCCGCCGGCTGAAAAGCGAGAAGAAAGTCTTTCATCACGGACAAGTGCGGCACCGTTATCCTTTTTGCTGGAGGTCCGACACTCCGCTCATCTACAAGGCCGTGAGCACCTGGTTTGTCGCTGTGGAAAAAATCAAAGAGAAGTTGCTCGCCGCTAATCAAAAAATCCACTGGGTTCCTGAGCATATTAAAGAGGGGCGTTTCGGCAAGTGGCTGGAAAATGCAAGGGATTGGGCGGTTTCCCGCAATCGGTACTGGGGAACGCCCATCCCTATTTGGCGCAGCGAGGATGGGGAGGTGCTCGTCATATCCAGTATCAAAGAACTCGAAGAAAAATCAGGAGAAAAAATCACAGATTTACATCGCCATTTCATCGACGGCCTCGTCGTGACCCACAAGGGAAAAGCTTTCCACCGTATTACTGAAGTCTTCGATTGCTGGTTTGAGTCGGGTTCGATGCCTTATGCTCAGGACCATTATCCCTTTGAGAACAAAGAAGAAATGCCGAAGCGATTTCCGGCAGACTTCATCGCGGAAGGATTAGACCAAACGCGCGGTTGGTTTTATACACTCACTGTTTTGGCCGCTGCGCTGTTTGACAAGCCTGCGTTTAAAAATGTGATCGTCAATGGGATTATCCTCGCGGAAGATGGACAGAAAATGTCCAAACGCCTCAAAAATTATCCTGAACCCAAAGTGGTCGTGGACCGGTATGGCGCTGATGCGGTGCGGCTTTATCTGCTCAACAGCCCTGCTGTTTATGGGGAAGATCTCCGTTTTTCCGAACGGGGAGTTGAACTCGTCTTACGTCAAGTCCTGATTCCATTTTGGAATGCGTTTGTCTTTCTATCGACTTATGCAAAAATCTATCATTGGGAGCCCACTTCTGAAAATTTTCCAGAGCCACAAGCCGAAATCGACTGCTGGATTCTTTCAAGACTGCAAAAGTTGGTGCTGGATGTGACGAACGGGATGGACACTTATCAATTAAATCTGGCTGTAGAGCCCCTCGTCGGATTCATCGACCAGTTGACCAATTGGTACATTCGCCGCAGCCGCGCCAGATTCTGGTCTGAAGAGGCATCGCGCGACCGGGAGGAAGCTTTTGAGACTCTATATACCGTGCTTCTTACCTTGGCAAAAGTGGCTGCTCCTTTTGTGCCCTTCGCCAGCGATGCGATCTACCTGCAGCTGAAAGGAAAAACGGCTCTTTCCTCTGTGCATCTTTGCGATTTTCCCCAGGCTTTGCAAAAACTGAGAGATGAGAAGCTCGAAAAAGAAATGGGCTACGTTCAAGAGGTCGTCAGCCTTGGCCATGCTCTGCGCAAAGAACATAAATTAAAAGTGCGCCAGCCCCTCGCAAAAGCGTATCTGATCTCCCCTAATCCCGATGTTCTGAGCGCGCTTCAAGCGAAAAAGCATTTGATCGCCGATGAGCTCAATGTGAAAGAAGTGGAGTTTGAAGCGAATGAAGCCGCTTTCGTGACGATCGTCGTCAAGCCGAATTTCCGTGTCCTTGGCAAAAAGGTCGGTAAAGGGATGAACGCCGCGCAAGCCGCAATCCAAGCTCTACCGCCAAACCAGCTTTCGACACTGCTCAAAGGAGGAACAGCTGAGATTGTCGTGGATGGGCAGTCGATTCAGCTGACTGGGGAAGATGTCGCCATCGAACGGAAAGTGAAAGAAGGCCTCGTTGCGGCGACCTCTCAAGAATTGACCATCGCTCTCGACACCGCTCTCAACGAACAACTTCTTTTAGAAGGACTGGCCCGAGAAATTGTCAATAAAATCAATACGATGCGCCGCGAACTGGGATACTCTGTTACAGACCGGATCGTGATTCAGTTGAAGACGACAGAACGAGTTAAAAAAGCGTTCCAACTGCATCGGGATTATATCGTCCACGAAGTTCTCGCCACCCAAGTGCAATTTGATTGCAGCGACGGCACAGAGTGGGACCTCAACGGGGAACCCACACTCATCGCTTTAACTCTCAGCGTTATTTAACGGGAACAGGGAAGAGGAGAGCGGGCAACGCTGCACCCTTCTATTGCCCATAACTCTATGCAGCTCTTATTCAACGCAGAGTCGCAAAGCCACTGAGACGCCTCGGAATTTACTTGGATTTTTGTGAGGAAGAAAGAGAAGTGCAATCCTATGCTTAACTTTGGTTTGTAACTCTTGATTTTCTCCCTAAAATTAAAGTAAATGCCGAGGGATTTTAATGCCTCGGTATTTACCTTTGCGACTCTGCGTTGAATAAGAGCGTGCTAAGACGGGTAATAGGATCCGTTAACGTGCCCGCTCCAGTGTTCCGGTTATTTAATCTTCAACGGCAAATGGTTCCGTTTGCGCCAATAAATTGTCCCGACGCCGATGCTGATCGCTGCGAGTATCCAAACAATCGTTCGTGGAAAATTAAAGAAAGGATAGGCGATTTGATTGGGAGCTCCCCAGCGAGGGCCGGGCGGCCAAAAGATGAATTCGGGGCCGCCGCGCAAATTGGTTTCGGGAACAAACCCGAATTCCCGGCTGTCGGCGCTCATCGCATGGTTGTCGCCTAAAACGAGGTACATGTGGGGCGGGATCAGAATCCCATTTTGCCGAATGAGATTAAGATCTAGCTGTCCATCGCTGGTAAGGGGAGGACCGGAATCCTTGAAAGGCTGATAGGGGGCCTGAGGATTCGAGACCTCTTTTCTTAAGTTCTCTCTTTGTAAGAAACCCGTCAATGTCGTGTCATTTGCGCTTAGGATCGGAGCGCCCAGAAGATACAAATCTCCCCGCCAGAAATATGTGTAGCGTGCAGGGACCAAACGCTGGTTTTTAACCTGTGGAGAAAAACGGGTGTCCCATTCGATGCCTAAGTTAAAGAAAAGTTGTACTTTAGCAGGATCAAACCGATAAATAGGATGGGAGGGGGGAAGTTCTTTCGTGATCCCTTGCCATAAAACCTTATAGGCTTTTCCTTCATAAAACTCATAACACCCATCTGGGACGTTGTCGAGGCGAGGGAAAAAAACTGTTCCCGAAGAATTTTTAGAATCCATTCCATAGCGGTAAGCCAATCCGTTTTTGACGACGAAGCGGGCTGTGTACATATTTTCGAAGAGCGTTTTCAACTGGGCTTCCTGGAGCGGAATAATCGACGTGCTCAGCCCGATGGAAGGGCGCAGCCTGCCCATTTCATCCCTGATCAGCTTTGCATTAAGTAGAGAGGGATGATGGCGGATTTCGAGATAGAGAACGCCGTTTTCCATGGTGGAAGGATTTTGATCGGTGAGGTTTTTAACTTGATCTCGGGTCAACAGGCGTACCATGCCGAAATTCTTAAATCCCCATAAATCTCCGTAATCAGCAACAGGAGGAGCCCCCGGCATATGGATGGAAGGGGGAACGATCATGTCTCCATGGACGGTGCCATTAGGTCTCATGTGGAGTTGGACAACAGGCTCGTTCATTTGATAGATGATGGCAGGTGTATAGATTCCTCCAACAGGGCTAGGGGGAACAGAGAGCTTCCGGTCAAAATCGATAAAGGGAATATGCTCAATTTCTTCCAGCTGTTCGATTTGCAGCTCATCGGAAATATCCCGTTCGTCAGCATCGATGCCGTAAATCTCTCCTCCGTAAAAATAGAGCACGTCGCCGGGTTTGCCGATCAACCGTTTCACATATTGTTTCTTGCCCGGGAAAAGGTAGAAATACATTGTGTCGACATCGCGGATGTCCATGTTTTCTCCGGTGAAGACGACGATGCTATTTCTCTGCACAAGGGCTGGATCGAAATAAAATTCGGCGGGCTTTAAGGGAATGTTGATTCCGAAATCTGTTTTCGAGACGACCAAACGGTCGTGTTCTTTAAATGTCGGACGCATCGAGCCCGAAGGGATTTCATAGAATTCAAACCACATCGTTCTAACAAGCACAGCCACAAACA
>CAJCIW010000126.1 GCA_903970455.1 Verrucomicrobiota bacterium
TTTCCTCTAAATAAACCCCATCGGCACCGACGGCTTGTGCCACTTCAAGCGGGTTTAATGTATTGATAAAGAAAGAAGTTCCCTCAAGGAGCCGCTTCAAACGGGCTGCTGTTTTTAAAACGACGTCGAAATCACTTTGATGATCACGGAGTTGAACGCAGGTGACGCCCCCTTTTACAGAATCCAAAATCCTCGAAAAAAATACTCCTTCATCTTGAAAAGAGGGACGATTGGCAACAAGATAAAGGGAAAGATCAAAATGGGGCCTTTCTTTTGGAAAGTGGGGACGGCTGCAAGAAAAAGCGCGGCGGCAAATCGCTGACATATCGAAACTCCTTGGTTGAAAAAATGAACCACCAGGGAGAAACGGGAATAGAAAAACGGGATTGTGCATTCACACTTCCTACGCTGGCATTACCCAGATCAGGTATAAGGGTCTCTCTCAGCTAAGTTGCTTTTGCAGCAGACTTAGCACCCCTGGTGTTATTCGAAATAAGGTTGCCTGGTGGGGGAATTTATCGGCAAGTTTAAATGGATGTAAATTCTATTTTTTGTTATTAAGAAGTGAACATTTAAGAGAAAAAAAATATGAGTCGCCTTTCAGAACTGTTGAGATGTATTCCCCTGATTTCTGTTTTTTTGATTTTTCCAGCCTTTTCCGATGAGAATTCGGACTGTACCCTTGCGGAATTCTCAAGGATAAAGGATGAACTTATCGAGGAGAAAAGAAGGCTTATCGAAAAGGAAAAGCAGCTTATCAAAAAAAACAGGGAGCTCACCGAGAATGAAAAACAAATTTCTCAAGAGAGACAGCTCCGGATTGAACAAAGGGAGCTTCGGGCTGCATTAGATGTGGAGAAAAAAAATGAAGAACAGGAGCTTGTCTCTTCATTAGATGTGGAGGAAGAGTGGGAAGAACCTCTTCTTGCCCAAGAGGAGCAACAAGAAGCACAACCGGAAGCTTCCCAGACTTATACCAATCAGGAGCAGGTAGAAAAATGTGGTTCCCCTTTCCGCCTCATGCACGTCGGTGTGCGCCATACGGAAGCTCGAGGGGTGGGCTACAAGAAAGGTTACACGACTTTAGAAGGGTTTGGGATTTGGGATCGCTGTAGCGCAATGATGCCATTTCTGGATGTGCGCGGCCATCTGTTCGATAATGGTAAATGGGCAGGCAATGTGGGAGCTGGGGTTAGAAGCTATTTCCGTCCGATCGACCATGTTGTCGGCGCTTATTTATACTACGATATTCGGCAAGGGCGCCATCGCCTCACCGCGCAGCAATTGAGCCCCGGCATTGAACTTTTAGGCGACTGGATGGAGTATCGGATCAACGGTTATTTTCCTGTCGGGAATCAAAAAACTCGGAAATATGGTTTCGAATTTGCCGAATTTGATGGGAACGAGATTATCCTGGAAAGCAAGCAACAGCGGGTGATGACGGGGGGGGATGCAGAAGTCGGCGTCCACCTGACTCAAAGTACAAAGTATGACATCTATGCTGGGGCAGGGCCTTATTACTTCACCGCTACTCATGAATCAGCCTGGGGAGGAAAAGTGAGATTGCTTGGACGTTACAAGCAATACGTTTCCCTGGAAGCTTCTTATTCTTACGATCATCTTTTTAAAAATGTTGTTCAAGGCACGGTTGCCTTGAATATTCCTTTTGGCCATAAAATCAGGCGAAAAGGTAAAAAATGCACTCAACAGACTAATCTCGCTCTAGGACGCGCAGCTTTTGCCCCGTATCGTTTTGAGATCCCTGTCATTAAAAAAGTTTCCCGAAAAGAAAAGGCGATCAACCCTGCCACAGATCAACCGTGGACAGTATGGTTCGTGAATAATACGAGCAGTTCTTCCGGAACTTTTGAGAGTCCCTTCCCAACCTTGGCGCTGGCGGAAAGTGCCTCTTCGGAAAATGATATCATCTATGTTTTCCCAGGAGATGGCACAACGACCGGGATGGATATGGGAATTACTTTGCAAAACTCACAATACTTATGGGGTTCGGGCAACTCGCATCCTCTGCAAACGACGCAAGGAAATATCAAAATACCCTCCTTTACAAACTCTGTTCCCTCGATCACAAATACCGCTGGCGATGTTGTCGACTTGGCAAGTGGAAATGAAGTCTCAGGTTTCAATATTCTTGTCGCTACAGCTGGGTCTTCAGGAATTTTCGGCAGCATGGTAAAAATTGGGGCGACGATTACTGATAATTTGATCACAGGAAGTGTCGATCATAATGGAATTTTTGTTTTTCAAGAGAATGGCGAGTTCCTGGTTAAAAACAATCAGCTTGCGGCAACCGGATCGAATTTTCAGAGAGGCATCAGAATTAGATCAGATAATAACAGTTTTACTGATGTAACGATCTCAAATAATAATGTGAGAGGTTACAGCACCGGCATGGATTTTGGTGCTGAATCCGCTAATTTTTTAACCAATGGAAATTTGACTGTTACAGAAAATACCGTATCAAACTATGCGTTAATTGGCATAATTATGCGTTATGGATATGTTGGTGGAAATATTAATTTTTCTCGAAATACAATTATCAACTATGATGGATTTGAGTCGATTCTTTTGCGAATGCTCAATTCTAATCCTGTTAATTTTGGAAAATTTACCATCGAGGGTAATGATATTATTACATATTCACCGATAGCCCGTCCTGCTATTAGGGTTTCACTTGAGGGAGCGCCGAGCTCATTTCTGAAAGCCGATCTCCATGGGAATAACGTGATCGTTGGGAACGCTGCGGGTTCGATAGGTATCCTTGTCCAAGTCACTGCAGGAAATACGATCTGTGCCTCGATCACAGACAATCAGACCCCCTTGCAATCACCCGGTACTACAACCGGTCTCGAAATCAGCGCACTGGGAAGTGGTGTGATCGATATCGATTCATTATATGGAAATGGCGATGTTAGTCCGGTTATCACGGGGAATGTCAATTTTGTCCCGCCTGGAACGTGCGATTGACTACTTCTTCTTTACCTCGATGAGAGTGCCGGTCACAGAGGTTTGTTGGAGCAGCCGCAACGCCTCGATGGCGACCTCTTCAGGCTCCAGGAGAATCGACGGATCTTCATCAGGAAAATTATCCCGTCGCATAGAGGTATTCGTGCGCTGAGGAATCAACGCATTGATAAACAATTCAGGCCTTTCTTCGGCTAACCCTTGGGTGAAATTCACTACAGCCGCTTTGGTGCTCGAATAGACAGCGTAATTTTTTCTTCCGCGCACATAACTCGACGAGGCGATATTGAGGATGTGGGCGCCCCGCTTGAGATGTGCGCTTTTACAGGTATAAATCACGCTGGTCAAATTCGTGGCGATCATCCGTTCAATTTCTTCCGGCGAAAGGTGTTCGATCTCTTTTGTCTGAAGAAGTCCGATGCAGTTGATGAGGCCGTCCACCGGCCCGATTTTGTCAAATGCCTTGCGAGCGGCCTGAAAAGAGGTCAGATCGACGGAATACTCGAGAGCTGTACGAGAGAGGGGAATCGCTGTGGCCCCCTCTTTTTCCAGAAGGGCGCAGATCGCTTTTCCAATCCCTCCTGTCCCGCCGGTCACGGCATAACGTTTACCGGTCAAACAACCGTCTTCGGTAAGAGAGCGGGAAGAAAAAAGCTTTAACCGGAGAATCTGTTCTGCAAGCGACAGGTCCAATTCCGATGTGATTTTGATATTTTCTTCCCTTCCAGAGACGATGTGCACGGGATGTCCGCTATTCAATACGAGGGAACAATCGTCGGAATTGTCGAAAATCCCTTGGTTCCTGGCATTGAGATGGGCTTGCAGAATCAATCCATATTTAAAACTTTGAGGGGTTTGCCCTCGCAGATATTCGGAACGGTTAGGAATGGTGTCGATCACTTTTTTGTCCGTAGTACGGACAAGAGTATCTGCTGAAGGAATGCAAGTGTCGACGGCGCCGTATTCGATAGCCTTGGCCACGTTCTCCTTTAGGATCTCTGCGGAAACAAATGGCCGCACGCCATCGTGGATCACGACGATATCCGTTTTTTCTCCACAAGCTTGCAACCCTCGGAAAGAGGATTCTTGCCGGGTGGACCCCCCTTCAATAACAACAATGGAGGAGCTTGAGTAGGGCTCCAGATCGCTTTTAACCGAACCAATCCAGGCTGCGGGGCAGACGAGGAGAATTTCGTGGAACAAACCTGTTTTGAGAAAAGTTTCGAGCGTGTGCAGATAAACTTTTTTCCCCGCAAGCCGATGGAATTGCTTGGGAGTTTCGCTGCCAAAACGAAGCCCTGTTCCCGCAAGAAGTAAAATAGCCTGATTGAGCAAAATCATCCTGTTGCATTAAATTAATTCGCATTACGGAGGTCGTCGTTCGACTCCGGATAGAAGGATACCCTTGGCTGGGTTTTTCAAAAATATATAAATTGCTTTAGGAGGAATATGGCATATATCACAAATCTCTTCAATTCGGGCAAACAGTACCTTTTGCAAACTCTACATGGCCCCGCGCCAAAAGAAATTTTTAAAGAAATTCTTTTAAAATTAAGTGAATCGACTCTTTCCCCGGAACAATGCGTTAAAACATGTGTGGAAAGTGTTCTCCAGCCTGCCGACTGTGACCTTTCTGATGCCAGCCGGCAAGTGATCGATTCCCATATTCAGCATTTCTGTGAAGCTGTCGAGGCGACTCGTTATAGCGTTGCTTTTGAATCTTCCGAAATCAAAGCGGGTTTCAAACGGGAGCTGGGCAGAGCGGTAGGGGAAAAATGGGCTGAGGGGATGGCGGAATCTTTTTATACGATTACCTGCATCACCGAGGAGAAAGAAAAGGCTGTTGCTGCCCAGAAATGGACGCATCTTTATTTCCAGGGATTGGATTATTTGAATAGATGCGAATCCGAATTTGGAACGACGATTACTGGAGAATTTGTCGCAAAGCATGCGCACATGACTTCAACCGCATTGCATACTTATTCCCATCAAATGATCAAAAACCGGATGCAAACGATGGCGCGCTGCTTGGAAAAAGACCCCGCGGAGTTTGAAAGAAGGGGGAAAGCGTTCGAAGTAGCCTTTGAAAATGAACCGGGGAGGTGCGTCGTTGATAAAGAGATGCTGCAATTCGGAAAGGACATTGCCGGTGCCGTGACCATGTATTGGCCCGAATTGGAAGAAAAGAAGAAGTTCTTAACAAACTGCATCTGGAGAGGATATACGATTAAATCATTCCCGGGGTGGTCAATTTTAGATCCTGCAAAAGAAGGAATGTTCAACAATCTCTAGCTTTTCCCTTCGATTAAGGCACGTGATAGAAAGACACCCTTGGCTGGGTTTTTCAAAAATATATAAATTGCTTTAGCACGAATATGGCATTTATCACAGGTCTGTTCAATTCTGTTAAATCACACGTTTGCCCAATTCAACAACCCCGGACGCGAAAAGAAGTTTTTAAAGAAAGCTTTTTAAAATTACGTGAATCGACTCTTTCCTTTGAAAAATGTGTTAAAACATGTGTGGACAGTGTTCTCGACCCTGCCGACTGTGACCTTTCTGATGCCAGCCGGCAAGTGATCGATTCCCATATTCAGCATTTCTGTGAAGCTTTGCACACGTTTCCTTATATCGTCGTTTCTGAACCTTCCGAACTCGAAGCGAGCTTCAAAAGGGAGCTGGGCAGAGCGGTAGGGAAAAAATGGGCTCCGGGGATGGCGGAATCTTTTTATCCCATTACCTGGATCACCGAGGAGAAAGAAAAGGGTGTAGCTGCCCAGAAATGGACGCATAGTTATTTCGAGGGATTGGATTATTTGAATAGATGGGAATCGGAGTTGGGAACGACGATGAGTAGAGAATTTGTCTCAAAGCATCTCGAAATCACTCTGATCGCATTGGATGCTTATTCCCTTCAAATGATCCAAAATCGGATCCAAACGAGGGTGCGCCAATTCGAAAAAGACCCGGCCGCGTTTGAAAGAAGGGGGATAGGGGTGGAAGTAGTCGTTGAAAATGGACACACGAGATTCCTCCTCGATAAAGAGACGGAGCAATTCGTAAACGACTTTGCGAGTGGCGTCACTATGTGTTGGCCGGAAATCGAAGAGAAGAATAAGTTGCTAAGAATGTGCATCTGGCATGGATTTACCATTAAGTTACTCGGGGAGTCAATTTTAGATCCTAAAAGAGAAGGAACGTTCAAAACCTTTAACTCTTAGCTTCGATTTTCAAGACGGTCCCTTGCATCGTTTTGTGCAAGAATTCGGCGCGCTTGCGGGCGATTTCCTGGGGGTCCGCCGTTTGCTGCTCATTTAAGAGATGCATAAGGTGGGCGCGGCGGCATTGGAAGAAAAGGGTGTTGAGTTTATTTTCGGTAACGCCTTCGATCCAATCGAGATGGAGGCCCAGTTTCATCAAGCTCAAGGCGCCCATCGCTTCTTTTGTCTGTAATTGATACGAATGCAAAAGCAGGCCAAAGGAGCGGCTGACTTGATCTTTGATCTCGGCGTTATTCTCATTTTTCAAATGGGAGCGCAACGTCTTTTCCATCGCCATCAATTTCATCGCCATCGAATGGACAGATTGCAAAATGGCCTCTTCATTGGTCCCGAGAGAAAAAGTGTTGGCGACGACTACGAGATCCCCGGCGATTTCGTCTAAATTTCCTCCCATCCCCGTGATGGTGACCTCTTCCTCTTTTTGTTTCGCCAAGGTTTCTTGAAGCTGGCGGGAATGGATCAAGGCCGGTAAGTGAAGAAAGGCTTGCACAGTAAGCCCCGTGCCGCAATAAGCAGGGTCTGATGTCAAATAGCCGAATTTGGGGGAGAAGGAAAACTCAACAGCCGACCCTATCGCTGTTTCGATCTCGTTCAATTTATTCCAAACCTTTTCCCAAGCCCCCACTGTGTCGATCATTTGCAGTTGAAGATGGTCCTCGATATTGAGTTTGGCGAAAAAATTTCCTGTCTCATCGACGACGAATCCTTGCCCTGCAAGCGTATTCTGAAATCCTTCCATGCACAAAAAATGCTCAAACAAATATTCCTTATCGAGGGCGCTCACGTCCTCTGCCTTAAGAAGGACAGGTTGAACGAGCAAAGGGGATTGTAAAAGCGGGTCCTTAAGCGCTGAAAAGGTCTGCTGAGATTGCCTGTCGTCCATTTTAGGCGGGAAATTGAATTTAGCTAAGTTGCGGTGCAACAGGAAAGAAGTGGCCAGCCAAATGGGATTTCCCTCTTTTTCCCAAGGCGTATGTTCAAGGAGGAATTTAGGAAGTTTGATCTTTTCAGTCATTTTCTGTTGGTTTTGTGTCTTTGGTCAATGTTTGGATTTGATCGCGGATCCAGGCTGCCTGCTCATAATTTTCTTTTTTCAATGCTTCGTTAAGCGCTTCGTTTAAAGCGGTTAAACGGCTTGATGTGGGAATGCTCAGCGGCTTATTGGGTGATTTTCCGATGTGCAAAGCCTGAATCTTTTTAGAGAGGATCTCTTTTTTGATGCGGGAAGAGAGTTTGCTCGCTCCACTTAATTCGGAAAGAAGAACGTCTGCGAAAACAGCATAGCATTCGCTGCATCCGAGAGGATTGCCCATTTTGATCGCTTCTAAAGTTGTCCTGCAATGGCCGCAGCATAGACCAGCCTCTGTTTCCGTCAGTCCTTCCCGAGGCGCCATCGCCATCATTTGCCCATGGAGTCGTTGTTGTAGGACAGGACACTCGGCGCACATTTCTGTGCAAATGATCGAGTTGTCGACAATTTCCTTGTAGATGACCTTGATAGATTTTTTGCAATGGCTGCATTCAACCGGCCGGTCAGGCATGGAGAACTCCACGGGTTGTAAACCGGATACTAAAAGAGAAAATGGTAATTCTCAATAAATTTATTTACAAAGTCGTTTCCCGAACGGTTTTACCCTGGGGGATGAAGAGGATGAGGAAGAAACCAAGCAGGAGCAAGAGGGCGAGCACCGCGAGGGTGGTCGCGAAGGGATCGACCGAAACGCTCTTTGCAAGAAGTCCAGCCCACGTTGAGCCCAGGTTTGCGAGGCACCAGGCGCAGCCCATGAGCAGAGCGGAAACAGTGCTTGGGCTTTCAGGGACCAGTTTATTTCCCCAAGAGACGATGACTGGGTTGATCGTTCCCATAAAACCACCCACGCAAGTTAAGAAAAGGGCGGTTTTTTCAAGAGCGTGTTCGGTCTGGATCAAAAAAGCATACAGCAGAAGAAGGGTGGCAAAGATCGCGACCAAAAGAACCGGCTTGTGTCCATACCGGTCGCAGAGGTAGCCTGCGGGGACCAAGACTATAGCGGCTCCAAGTACAAAACAAAGATGTCCCCCTCCCATGCAGAGCCAGGTATGGCATTCTTTTGCGCGCAATAGGTCGGGAAGCAGGAACATGAAAGCCGTCATCAACGTAAAGTTGAAAACTTGAGTCGCGTAAAGCAATAAAAGTGCGCGCTTCGAGCGGAGTAAAGGCTGAAGGAATTCTTTAAAAGAAAGGCGCTGATTATCTTTTTGCTCCTGCATCGGGTAAAAGGAGATCAATAAAATCGCAAGCGCGACTGGAATTAAAAAAATAAGGGCTTGTCCCCCGCAATACTCCATCGCTTTTGTAAAAGCCAGTTGGGAAATCGCAAGGCCGAATGCTCCGCCTGAAGCAAATAATAAAATATTCCGTCCTTTCTTTTCAGAAAGAAGACCGGCAAAACCGACTGCTGCAGGATGGTAAGACCCTGAGCCGAGCATCAGCAATAAAAGAATGAAAAAAGAGATCAGAATACTATCCGTAAATGTGATCCAAAGGACGCAGGAGGCAAGGAGCAATCCTAAGATGATCACTTTTTTCCTAAAGCCCCGGTCGGAAAAATACCCAAAAAAAATCTGAAGAATTTCTCCAAAAAATCCGCTTAGGCCCGCGATCAGGCCGGCTTTGGCAATGTCGATCGCGGCAATTGTTTTGTAAATCGGCCAAATCCCGGTAAAAAAATCGAGGAGTAGATGGCTGCCCCAGAGAAGGAAAAGGCTCCTTCCCACTGTGGGACGGATTTGAAGTGGCATAAAAAAAGGAAGAGATGTTGTTACTCTCATTATAGATAAGCATCGATATCGGAACAAGAATTCAAAATAAAAGTTCGTTGTTGGACAAAAAAAGAGGGAGTTCCTATATTGCAGAAATTGTTTTAACCACATTTTAAGAAGGAAACTCGCTATGAAAAAAACTGCTTTATTCTGCGCTTTTGTTCTTGCAGCAACCGCTTCTCTTTCCGCCGCCCCAAAGGGGAACACGAAATTGGGCCAAATGCAGGGGCAAGACGAAATGGTCGATTGCACGCAATTGACGCCCGACGAGCAAAATTTTTCCAATCAGCTGATGGACATGAATAACAGGAACATGTTCTGCACGCAGTTCACCCGGCAGCAAAGACAGCAGGCGATGCAAATGATGGGACGACAGGACGACTCGGGGAACATGATGAACGCCGACCAGTCTGTACAACAGGTGATGCAAATGGGCGGAATGTCGTCGATGAACAACCAGCAAAATACTAGAGCGTCTTGCGCCAAATTATCGTCAGACGAGCAAAATTTTTCCAATCAGCTGATGGACATGAATAACAGGAATATATTCTGCACGCAGTTCACCAAGCAGCAAAGACAGCAGGCAATGCGAATGATGGGACAACAGGACGTCTCGGGCAATACGATGAACGCCGACCAGTCTGTTCAACAGGTGATGCAAATGGGAGGAATGTCGCCAATGTCGAACCAGCAAAAAGGGAGAGCGTCCGGCGGCTGCCCTGTGAAGTAAATTTTCCATTATCTCGACTTTGTAACTTTTCGAGTCCTTCGGCCCCAAAAAGTTACAAAGTCGAGCCAAGAAGTCAAAAACGGGAACTTAATGTCCCGTTTTTTCGTTTTAATTTTAATAAAAATTAACTTCTCCCAATTGTAAGACTGGACAAAAAATTGGTTGAATCATACATTAGTTAGCATGTTATACTTGGCTTCCGTCAGGTATGTAATAACTCAGGAGAAATATGAAAAAATCAATGATGATGCTTGCGCTCGCAACAATCGCTGCGAGCTTGACTTTAAACGCTGATGAAGCACACAAATCACACGTTGCAACTACAGCTGAAAAAGCGCAAGAAACTGCAGCAACAAAACTTTCTGTTGAAGAACAAGCTTTGGTTGCGAAGCTCAACGATCACAATCGCAAACTCTTCAGCGATAAATTGTCTGCTGAGCAAAGAAAATCTGTCATGGTCGCAGTGAAAAATGGCGCCAATGCAGATGAAGCCGTTCAAAAATTGATCGCTTCTAAAGAACTCAAAGAAGCGCCAGCTGTTGTCAATGCTGAGAAAGCTAACACTTCCTCTTCAGCTGTCAAGTAATTTTCTTTTCTTGTTCTGAAAACCGTCTCATTGCGAGGCGGTTTTTTTTACGCACGCGATATGGCAGAGACGAAATCCAGGTATAAAGTACAGCCAATTGGATGTGTTTCACCAGTCTCTTTCAATGTGTTACTAACTTGATCATAAAGCTTTTCTGCAAGCTCATTACCTTGAATTTCCAAGACTCCATGATTGGGATCGAAAAAATAGCCAAGCTGATCATCGATTTTTATAAAGGCTGTTAGATGGCGAGGTAGGCCAAGAGCATAAGCACCCGCTGGAATCGCATTAATCTGTCGGATCACTTCAGAACGATTGGCTTTCCATTGGCTCGGTGTATGTTTAATAAGCGCAGTTCTCTGTCCGCGAGGGTCTTGTGGGCCAATTTTAAGATTTAGCAACTTTCCTTTTCTTAGATAAATAGTTTGTAATAACGTGGGATCCATTCCCCCGCCATTTTCAAATTGCTCTCCAATCGCAGCGAAATGAGCTCTAGGATCGATGAATTGGTCTTTGGTTTTTAAGTACAAGTTTAAAAACCAATAGCTTTCACCTCGGCAAATCCCTTGGTGATGGCCAAATTTGATCGCATGATCACGGGATCCCCATAAAGCCCTTTTTCTGACTCTTTGATCATTCACCCTGCTTGCTAGAATCTCAGGGTATTCATTGACGATCTCCCCCTCTTGATTGGGACCATTGCGCGACTTAGCAATTTTAAATAGTTTAGTCGTCTCTTCGGAAAGAGTGTTGAATCCGATTTTTAAATGAACAGCCCAG
>CAJCIW010000127.1 GCA_903970455.1 Verrucomicrobiota bacterium
ATCCAATACCTGAGCGATTACGCCCCTGTTGAAATCCGCGCTGACGGCCTCACCCATCACGACCTGCAGACCGGCGACGTCTTCCGCATTACCCGCAGCCCCAAAAATTTCAAGCTCGTCAGCCTCCTAAGAAGAGACTACTTCTCCACCCTGCGCACCAAGCTCGGCTGGTCAGGCAAGCTCAGATAGGACTCTAGCTCAAAAATTATGCTGGAAAACATAATGTTCATTTGCATAATCTTTCCGTAGAGGACCAAATATGAAATTTGTCAATCGCCATCAGGAAATGGCCAGACTCAACAAACTAGCGCGCCAACGCGAGGGGGGCGTTGCGGTTGTTTGGGGACGCCGCCGCGTAGGAAAAACACGCCTCCTGCTCGAATGGGCCCAAAAACATAGAGGAGTCTATTATACGGCAGACGAGTCCGCTGCTACCATTCAACGCAAATACTTTGCCATGGCGATCGAAGAGGCTCTCCCAGGGTTTTCATCCGTTGACTATCCAGACTGGAAAACTCTATTTTCCAAGCTTGCGAACGAAGCTATTCATACCAAATGGCGAGGTCCGATTGTTATTGATGAACTCCCTTATTTGATTTCCAGTTCGCCAGAACTTCCCAGTATACTGCAAGCATTTGTCGATAAAGAAGCAAAACGGGCAAAGCTGATTCTCGTCTTATGCGGCTCCTCTCAGCATATGATGCAAGGGGCTATATTAGAGTCTTCCGCTCCTTTGTATGGCCGAGCAGATGAGATCCTCAAATTAGGGCCCATTTCTCCTTTCTATATGAAAGAAGCTTTAAAACTTAAAAACCCCAGCGAAATCATCGCAAACTATGCGATTTGGGGAGGTATTCCCCGCTATTGGGAATTAGTCGAGAAAAATGGAGGCCATTTTACCGACAAGATTGACAAACTGGTCTTAGATCCCATCAGCCCACTTAATGAAGAACCAAACCGGCTTCTGCTCGATGAAATCCCTCCTGCAATTAATCTCAAGCCTATTTTAGATGCCATTGGGCTGGGAGCCCACCGCCTTTCAGAAGTAGCCGCGCGCATTGGACAACCTGCAACTTCTCTCATGCGCCCGATTCAAAAACTCATCGATTTAGATTTAATTCAGCGCGAAATTCCCTTTGGATCAGATGCAGTCAATTCGAAACGCACTCTCTATAAAATCAAAGATCCCTTCATGCGTTTTTGGTTTGAAGTCGTAGCTCCAAGACGGAGCATGTTCACCCAGGCCACTCCTTCCACGCGTATTCAAGGGGTTAAACAATCGCTTCCCGGCATCATTTCTGCTATGTGGGAAGAATTGTGCCGGATGGCCGTTCCCTCGTTGACAAACAAATGGAACCGTTCATTTGGGATCGCTAGCCGCTATTGGCAAGGGCAAAATTCAGAGTGGGACATCCTAGCCCTGTCTGAAGACACCTCTCATCTGCTTATCGGAGAAGCCAAGTGGACGGCAAAAGCCCCATCTCCCCATTTGATTCACCGCCTCTTTGAAGAATTAAGAAAAAAAGGTGCTCCCCCCGTTAAGCGTCCTTCACAAATTCTCTATGTTCTCTTTGTTCCCGAAAAACCTAAAAGCCTCACTCTCCCGGACGATGCAAAGATCATCACCGCCAAAGAAGTGATCGAGGCACTCCGCTAAAAAAATTATTTTCACTTTCGCAAGGAAAAAGCGGCTTGAATAATTCCTCATACTCCCCTAGAATTCACCCACACTTGCAATGACACAGGCTATGTTCAAAAAACTCATGTTCCCGATCAAACGCGATGAATGGTTATTCTTCGGGGCCATGTTTCTCATCGTTTGTCTAATTAATATAAATTTTAGTGTTCTTCGCAGCATGCGCAACGCCCTGGTCGTTGCCGACATAGGGGGTAGCGCCGCCTTCATCCCTTATTTCGAGCTCTTTGGCACCTTCCCCGCTTCTATTTTACTGACTTGGGCTCTTTCCCGTTTAATGCGATTTTTCTCTCCCCGCTTCATTTTTTCCATGGCCATGCTCTTCTTTCTCACTTTTTTCCTCATCTTTGCTTTTTGGATCTACCCTCACCGGGAAGGAATCCACACTCTATTAGAGAGCAAACTGGGCTTCCTCATGGACTTTTCAAGGTTTAAGGTCGTCTTTACCCATTGGCCAGACATGATCTTCTATATTATGTCGGAACTTTGGAAAGTCGCCCTTCTATCCGTTATCTTTTGGGGGTTCCTGAATCAAAATCTTTCTTTAGAAGAGGCCAAAAGGTTCTACCCCCCCCTTTTACTTGGCACCAGCGTAGGAACGATCCTCGCAGGACCGGTCACTGTCTTTTGCACTTCCCTTTTCACCTGGAACCATTTCCCCCTTTCCGCTCAACGCTGGCAACACTCCTTATACCTTCTGACTTTGTGTTTGCTTCTTTGCGGATTATTGACTTTGCTGATCTTTCGCTTTCTGTTCAAAAAATTGCAGGCGAGAAAGAGCGCGTTTGACCATCAGAAAACTACTCATATCGAACAGAAAGAGCCTTTTTCCAGCCGCCTCCTTTCCCTCTCTTCCAGCCTCCGCTACCTCATGAAGTCCCCTTTCTTAAGCGCGCTTTTCCTTCTCGTCATCGCCGAATATGTGTGTTACGCGCTTGGGGAACTCATTTTCCTCGAAACATTGAAAAGCAAATACCCATCCCCCTCCGAGTATTGCCAATACATGGGAAATCTCTCTTTTTGGATGGGGATCCTGACGGCGGTCAGCGCTCTATTTCTGACTCCCCAGCTCTTGCAGACTTACCGTTGGAGCCGCAACGTCTTGATCACGCCCATTCTGATGGTCACGATCACTTTTGCTTTCTTTTTTCCGATTTATCTTGGAAAATTGGGATGGTTCCCCGGCTCCTCACCGGTCATGATCGCTGTCGTTTTGGGAAGCATCCATTTTTGCATCGGCCGTGCAGCTAAATATACTTTGTTTGACACCATTAAAGAACTCGCCTTCATCCCTCTCAATGAAGAGGGGCAAGTGAAAGGAAAACTCATCATCGACGGGATCGGTTCTAGACTAGGAAGAGGAACCTCTTCACTCCTTAGCATCGTCCTCTTTCTCATCATGGGCGGCCCGGGAGAAAGCGCCATTTTCGCTGGCATTCTCGCTATCACATTCGCGCTGATCATGATCCCCGCCGGCCGCTTCATCGGCCATGAACTTGAGAAAACAAGCCCCTCTTCAAAACAAGATCTTCCTGCACTCGCTGGAGACTGATTTTTTCATTATCATCTCCGAATTCATCCAGGAAATTTAGTAGCAAGCTAAATAATAAATTCCGACAAGACACTGCTGACGATGAGCCCTTCAACAAATTTAAAATGTTTGTCGTGGGAACAAAGAATGCATCCATGTTCTAAAGCTTGCGCAGCAATCCACATATCATTCGTGGGGATCGGAGTGCCTTTATTTCTTAATGAGTAGTAAATCTGGCTATAAAAATTTGCGGTATCTGCAGTAATGGGAAAAATGTTAATTCTTGAAGATTGAAGAAATTGATGTAGCTCTTCCCGATTCTTCTTTGTCTTATTCCCATATTCAAACCCAGCAGTTAATTCTCCTAGAACAATTGGACTTATTCCGAGGATTTCAGAATATTGAATAATATCAACCGCGGATGATTCCCCTTTTTTAAATGCGACATAAATATTAGTGTCGATTAATATGGGTCTCATGACCAAAGTTCCTTATCAATTTTTTCGAAATATTCTGTGTTTTTCTCAAAGGCCTTTGCGTCTGCATCAGACCAAGTTCCGGCTAAATCATCTAAATCGTGATGTTCTGTTTTTTCGTGGGTAAATCCAAGCCCTTTTTGGATCATTCGCAAAATGAGTGTGTTGACACTGATATGTAATTTTTTTGCTTCTCGTTTTAGAGAATTCATAAATTCTTTAGGGACTCCTCTTAAATTGAAGTTGGAAGCAGACATATGATACCTTTTGGTGATAACTTAATGATATCATTCAATGGTTTTATTTATCAATTATTGTTCAGAGTTTTTTTCCAGATCGCTGATTATAAGTACTTTATGAAAGGATGCTCCCTCAGGAGGATGAATTCAAAAGCGAGAAAAGACTCAGGAATAAGCCCGTAACCAATGATTTTGGGGAATATTGAGAAAAATTAGAGCCTTCTGAGGCCTTGCTTAATATTTTCAAGATCGGTCATCGCAACGGTTACCCTAGCTCTCGTGCAGGCAAGCTTTAAAGATAGCCATGAACTGCCTATCATTTAAGTCTGGTTTCGTTTTAAGATAGAAACCCAATCTAACCTCTTAAATCCATGTGATAGATATGATAGTCGGATACGCCAGAACTTCAACAATCGAACAAATCGCTGGCCTGGAAGCACAACTTAAAGAATTACGATCCATTGGCTGCGATAAAATTTATCAGGAACAAATTTCTTCTGTAGCAGAACGCTGCCAACTGAAGGCGGCTATGGATTTCGTTCGAGAAGGCGATATCCTTGTAGTTGCGAAGCTCGATAGACTGGCGCGCTCTGTGGCGGATTTGGTGACAATCGTTCAGTCGCTCGAGAAAAAGAATGTCTCTCTGCGAATCCTCAATCTTGTGATCGATACCAATACCCCTACTGGCAAGCTTATGCTCACAATGCTCGGGGCTATCGGGCAGTTTGAGAGAGAAATAATGCTCGAAAGGCAACGTGAAGGAATCGCCAAGGCTAAGGCTGCAGGGAAATTCAAAGGACGTAAGCCGCTTGATCGGGAAATAATCAAAGAAGTGCTGAGGCTATGCAAGACTCGAATAACCCGGAAGGAAGTGGCCTCACGTCTAGAAATTGGTGAGGCAACTGTATATCGAGTACTGAAAGAGACCAAAACGGTATTATAAAATGATTTATTTTCAGAGGGAATTGCAAAACTAGGAAAAGGCACTGTTTAGCGGCTGATAAAAGCGCCTATTTTCATAGGGAACTCCAGATACTGGGAACACTTCGAACTTTTGACTGGCTGGGCTTTAAAGATAAATTTTTATCCAACTCACATTTAGCTAGTTATAAACCAGTTGTAAATAATGTATCCCGCAGGATACAATAAAGTTATGGAAATCGAGATTCAGCTTTACGAAACAGCTTCTGGTCACTGCCCTTTTGACGATTGGTTTGAAAGCCTCAGGGAGTTGCACACCCGCGCTAAAATCCTTACACGGCTTGATCGCCTAAAAGTGGGAAATTTTGGTGATTGTAAGGCTCTTGGTGATGGAATTGCAGAACTGAAAATTCACTATGGACCAGGAATTAGAGTCTATTACTCAAAAATAGGGAACAAGGTCGTACTCTTGCTTTGCGGCGGAGATAAAAGTTCGCAAACCAAGGACATTAATAAAGCTAAGGAGTATTTAAAAGAGTACCAACTGAGGGAGAAAAAACATGGCAAAAAATAAAAATTATCAAGAGTGGCTTTTAGAAAAGCTAAAGGATCACGATGAAGCCGTTGCTTATCTCAACGCTGCCTTAGAAGAAAGCCTCAAAGGGGATGAAGAATCTCAACATCTTTTTCTTGTTGCTATTCGCAATGTTGCTGAAGCACAAGGTGGCTTAGGAAATCTTGCTAAAAAAGCTGGTATTGGACGAGAAAGCCTTTATAAAACTCTCTCAGAGAAAGGCAATCCTAAATGGCATACCCTTGTTTCATTGGTGATTGCTTTGGGATTGAATTTACGATTAACTTAAACAGGATTTGTGTATGCAACAAAAAATGACTTCTTACATTTCTTTAAAAAATAACATTCCCGCCGTCAATGGGACAGGATTGATTTCATGGACACAGCCCGTACACAAAGTAACCGAGGAATATTCGACAAAAATGTTTTCTAAAGAGTACTAGAGCGAAATCGCTCGTATGAAAAAGCAGTGTGAAGAGGAAAATAAATTATTAGTCTATGCTCCTTCTCTTGGTGTATAGGGCAAAGCAGGTGAACTAGATATCTTTAGATGTCTATCTTGAAATAGTTACACTCAAATTATCGGCGCTTCCATTAACAAACGCTCAAATTGCACCTTTCAATCTCCAGCCTTATACTCAATAAGACGGGTTCCTAACAGCCTGTGGAATTCCTGCAGGTGCAGTGGTCCAGCAAGCTCTGGAAAATCACGCTTTTCTGAAGCAAATAACTGGGTCGCTGCAGTATTCGCGGTTACCCAATTCACCCCCTCAACTACCAAGGCATCAACTACACCATAAGACGGAAGCGGCGACCAAGAGCCAAGCAAGGCATATCTAGGTGAAATCGGAAAGACGATAAAAGTGTCTGGAGCTCCAATCACGGGGAACTGTCGCCTCTCGCTTCTCGTCCAAACTGGATTGACCAGTTTATTCGAAGTGATGAATCTGCCGGTTGCTGCTTCAAGGAGCATCGAGTTATGCGCAGCAGTGATCGTTTATGTCCATTGCTAAACCAGAACCTAGATGAAAAACGCCTTCGCTTGTCCAAAGAAAAGGGAAACTTAAGGGAATAAATGGACCATCACCATGTATTTCAAAATTTCCAACAACTTCATTTTTATTATTGATTGCTTAAGGAATTTCGTTTATTCCAACATGTTAACCATATTTTTCACGAAGTTTCAAAGACAATACTAAATCCATTGGCAGAGCTTTTTGTAGATAATACTTAATATAAGATGGGCGAGGGCAAGATGCGCTGAAACCTTGAAAAATATGCTGTCCAGCAACATGATTTTCGTTATTAATAGTAAGAGATTGGAAGAGGCCCAATCGTTCAGGCCTTGTATTTAAGTTTAAAATAGATCCCGTGGCAAAACCCCCACTAGGTTCTTTTCTTAAACCGACAATCTTTCCTGAATCATTCATGTCGTATGGTCGAAAATATTTTCCATCAGACAGCTCTACTAAACCCGTTTCTTCAGACCAGTAAAACGATGAATAAACATTGGTTGAATCTATGGCAAACGTGCCAGCAACACCCCCATGATTGTTGATACAGTAAGCGTAACTAGTCGCCCCTGAAGTATGAGATCGATTAAAAATTCCGA
>CAJCIW010000128.1 GCA_903970455.1 Verrucomicrobiota bacterium
GTCGAGAAAGTAAGTCAGAAGAATAGGAAAAAGAGAACGTCTTTTTTTCTTTTCCTCAACTAACATTTTTGTATACATCCCCACAAAAAGTTCAGGCGCTCATTTTTTTCCCTGCTGCAAGAAGGGGAGTTTCTTCGCGGAATCGATAACCCACACCCCGCACAGTTTCGATCCAATCAAAATGGGGGCCGAGCTTTTTTCGAAGAGAGGCGATATGCACATCGATATTCCGATCGACGATGAAGGCATCGTCATTATGGATATCATCGAGGAGTTGATTCCGGGTCAACACCTTTCCACGATTCGTGAGAAGCCGGCGGAGAATCCCGAATTCGGACAATGTAATTGTGATGATTTTATCCCCCCTTCGGAGCAAATAGCGGTCGACCTCAAGAGTAAATTCTCCAAAAGAAATGACTTTAGGGGCCTTTTCCGGTTCTTTACTACGGCGAAGAACGGCTTTTATCCGGGAAAAGAGGACTTTCGGCGAAAACGGCTTGGCGACATAGTCGTCCGCTCCAAGCTCCAGGCCAAGCACCATGTCGAGCTCCTCCCCCTTTGCCGTCAAAATAATCACGGGAATTGTCCTCAAATCGGGATTGCTTTTGATTTTCCTGCAGACATCAAATCCATTTTGGCCAGGCAGCATGATGTCTAAGATAACGAGATCCGGTTTTTCCCGTTCAATCGCCCGATACCCATTGATTCCATCTACCTCCACATGCATTTTATACCCGGAAGCTTCTGCTTGAAGCTTGATCAAGGCAGCAATATCTTCTTCATCCTCGATCAGTAGGATTCTCTTTTTGTGGCTCATTCGGATTACCTCAAATCTTTAATGACTTTCCTAATTCAACAGTGAAATTAATTTTTTTTCACCTACATTCTTCAAAAATCATGTTTGAGCTTGCTAACCGCGTCGATGAAGTGTAAAAGAAAAAAAATATGAAGCAAACACTCTCGATCCTCGTCCTGGGAACACTCTTGTGTGCGGCATGTGAGAACAAGGCAGAAACGGGTGCCCTGGTCGGCGCTGGCGTAGGCATGGGCGCTGGCGCGCTCATCAGTCCAACTCCCGCAGGTGTTTTAATCGGCGGCGCTGTAGGCGCAGTAAGTGGAGCTGTGATTGGGGCTGCACTCGATTCTTCCGACAGGAACAACCTGCAGCAACAATCTCCCCGAACCCTTAAAAAGGTGGATAATGGAGAGCAGCTTTCGATGAGTGATATTGAAAAAATGTCTCACGCGGGAATTAGCGATGATAAAATCATCGGCGCGATCAACTCTACCGGAAGCGTCTACCATTTATCATCGAGGGAAGTGCAGGAGCTTAAAAATGCTGGCGTTTCCCAACGGGTGATTGATTTCATGCTCCAGACTCCTTATCAATGAGCTTTTCCGTTGAGAAAAACAGATCGGCAGTTAAAATAGCACCATATGACAACTGAAGCCATTCTAAACGAAAATGGATCCCGCGCTCCACTCTACAGCTCACGGCTCGATGAGCAGATGGAGCGTTTATGCAGCGACGCATTGGAAGATTTTAAACAAGTCACGCGTCAATATGCGTTCTTCCACATTCTCTTCTTCTCAATTGCCGTGTTAGAGCTCGCTGCGTTCGTACTCTTTTTTTCTTTCCTGACAAAAACGACGATCTTTGCTTTTTCTTTAGCAGGGCTGCTCCTCACGGGGTTCACTTATTTTGTCCTGTTATTTTATTTTCAAGCCAAAAAGCCGAATCAGCTTTTTGAAGTCAGGGCTCATTTTCTCGAATCGTCCCGCTCCGTTCTTCCCTTTAAAAAAAATACTCCCGAATACCACCTCGCTCTTGCGACCGGCCTGGAAAGGCTTCTCTCCACTTTGCACCGGTTGGAATATTCCTATTATCAGCTTCCCGCTTCTTTCAAGACGCTTTCCCCGCTCATGCAAAAATTCAGCGCCTGGACGCACTGGAAAGACCTACACCAAATGAAAGAGCTCCTTCTCTTGATGATCATTAAAGAACAGATCGAGCTGATCAAAATTCAGCCAACGCAGCTCGAAGGGCACGCCCATCTCGCCAATTCCTATTTGAACCTCGCCAAGCTCTATATGGACCCTCGGAAACTTTATCCCGATGAAGACCTCTTGTGGATCTCCCCTGAATATTCCTCCTTAGAGATGTTAGAAAAATTCAAGAAAGCTTCACTCAAGGCCGTCCAGGAGTATCAAATACTCGATTCCTATGTTCCTAACGACCCTTGGGTGCACGCTCAGCTCGCCCTCATCTACCACAACCTCGATCTCTATCAGGAAGAGATGCGCGCCTATGAGGCGATCCTCAAGGTCTCTCCCCATGAGCGGGAAGTCCTCTTCCGGCTCGGTGTGCTCTATTTCACGCATGGCCTGAGCGCGCAAGGCTTGCGCATCTACGAGCAGCTCAAAAAAAACAACGATGTCAAAGCAGACGAGCTCATCGCCTGCTACGACGCCGCTGTGATGGATGAATACCCTGAGTTTGAATAAGGGAGGGCGGGAAAGCCCCCCCTTACGAATTAGGTGTTTTCGTTAATAGCCTGGACGATGGCTTGAACGCGGTAGTGGTTCAACAATGAGCGAGATACTCCTGCTGGAGGTTGGCCATTTGAGAGTCCTGTCGTAAACACATTTCCTCCCCAATTTCCATCAGTAGAGTGTCCATCTGCGTTCACAGATCCCAAGTGCCCAAGGCGGCGCATGATGTTGTAAAAGTTGCCATACACTTTTTGAGCAATATCTTGTTCTGTGGCATCTTTTCCTAAGCTCCCCGGTTTCACTTGCTGATACCATGTATAATCGTTTTTATCGTCTTCCCTTGCATTTTGCAAAGCGGTTGCTATTGTAATGAGCGCTCCGTGGCCTCCCGAAGGAATAGGGATCCTATCAGGAAGAGCGACAGGGGGAACAGATGGTGCGATAGGGGGAGAAGGTTGTGGTGCGACTTGCGGCTGCACAGATTCAGGAGCTTTTTTTGGCGGAATCTTGGCTTTTTCAGCTTCCAAGATCTGCTTTTGTTCTTCTCTAAGCCCAGTGAAGAGAACATTCCAATAAGCCACATA
>CAJCIW010000129.1 GCA_903970455.1 Verrucomicrobiota bacterium
AAATAAATCACCGCCATGGCAATCAAAATGATGAGCAAGGGTAAAAATCTTTTCATTTTTTTCTCTTGAAGATGGAAAGCACCGTTTGCGTAAGCCACAGATCTGCCGCTTTACGGATTGCCTGGTTATAGGTTGGGTAAGGATGGATCAAGCCCGCGAGTTTGCGCAAGGGGATTTTCGCTTTCATCGCCAGGCTCAATTCCCCGAGCATTTCTCCGGCCCTGGGTCCCACGATCGTGCATCCGAGAATCTGGCTGCTCCATTTTTTGGTGATAATTTTGACAAATCCTTCGGTCCGACCTGTGGTGAGTGCGCGGTCGACACGGGTAAACGGAACAGTGTACACAGCCGTATTGCCGATTTTTTTCCCCTCTTCTTCGGTTAGCCCGACGCTGGCGATTTCCGGATCGGTAAACGTGACGCGGGGAATGGCTTGTTTACGATCGAGCTTCTTTTTGAAGGGGAGCAGAAGAGAGGCGAGGACTGAACGTGCCTGATTTTCCGCCCAGTGGGTAAAAAAAGGAGGCCCCGTGATGTCCCCAACGGCCCAGATATGTTTTTGGTTCGTCCTTCCATAAGCATCGACGGGGATCCCTTTCTCGGAGTAGTTAACTCCAGCTGCTTCCAGATTGAGTTCGGAGACGTTCGGGCGCCTCCCCGTTGCGACAAGCAATGCTTTTGCGACCAATGGCTGCTGGCTTTCCAGATGGATGTGAAACCGCTCGTTTTGGTACGATATTTCTTCGGCTCGTTTGCCTAAAAATAGAGAAATTCCTTCCTTTTTGAACTGTTCGGCCAGGATTGTTTGGACGGATTCCTCTTCACGGCTTAATAACTGATCGTGAGAATGAATCAGGGTCACTCGGGAGCCGAGCCGTTGAAAAGCTTGGGCAAGCTCGCAGCCGATGGGGCCGCCGCCCAATACAGCCAAACTCGGTGGAATTTCTTGTAAATCGAAAATCGTCTCATTTGTCAAATAGGGCGTTTTGTCCAATCCTTGGATGGGAGGGATGTATGGGGAAGATCCGGCTGCAATCACGATCTTCTTTCCAACTACTTCTTCGCCGTCGACGCTAATGAGATGGGGATTTTTAAAAATGGCTGTTCCTGTGATCGTTGCTACGTCCATCTTGGCAAGCGCTACGGGGTCCTCCTGGGAGCGCACTTCTTCCACAATGCGTCGGGTGCGGGCAAGAGAAGAATTCCCATTTAGAAAGTTCGATGAAAAATCCAACCCGAGTTTCTTCTCTTCTTTTAAAACGTGAGCCGCATTTCCGGAGGCGATTAACGATTTGCTGGGAATGCAGCCGAAATTCGTGCAATCCCCTCCATAAGTTCCTTTTTCAATGAGGAGGACTTTCTTTCCGGCCTTAGCTGCGCCGATGGCGATTACCAATCCTGCAGCTCCAGCTCCGATTACAATCAGCGAATAGCGTTTCATAGTTTTGTATTTGACATTTAACGAAGAAAAAAATAAAAGGCAAATTATGAAAACATTAATCTTCACCCTTTTCGCCATTCATAGTGCAACTGTAGCCTTTTGTCAAACAAATCAATCGATGGGGGATTGCTTGCAGGAATATCGCTTTGATGGAAAAAAACTCCTCCTGACCGATAAAGAATGGAAACAGCGCTTGACGCCTGAACAATACAAAGTGTTGAGAAAAGCCGGTACAGAACCTGCTTTTCACAATGAATACGCAGAGAACAAAGCGGAAGGCATTTACGAATGCGCAGGCTGTTTTCTTCCTCTTTACAGCTCAACGGCAAAATATGACTCGGGGACAGGCTGGCCAAGTTTCTCGGAACCGATTTGTCCCGAAAACGTCTCTTACCACATAGACAAAGGCTTTTTCTCGACGCGCACAGAAGTGACGTGCAGCCGCTGCGAAGGGCACATTGGCCACGTCTTCGATGACGGACCCCCACCAACAGGCAAGCGGTATTGCATGAACTCGGCAGCTTTGAAATTTATATCGAAAGAATGAAAAAATTACTCACTCTTCTTTTTGTCGGGTTATTTCATTTTGGGAATGCTGAAGAGCAAGTCGCGACCTTTGCGGGGGGGTGTTTCTGGTGCGTCCAGCATGATTTTGACCAAGTGGATGGCGTTGTTTCCACGACAGCGGGATACACCGGGGGAACTAAGGTCAATCCCACCTACGAAGAGGTCTCTTCCGGAACAACAGGCCACGTGGAATCTGTCCAGGTTGTTTATGACCCGGGCAAGGTGAGGTACGAAGATCTATTGGATTTCTACTTTCACAATATCGACCCTACCCGCGACGATGGGCAATTCTGCGACGGGGGAAAGCAATACCGGCCCGTGATTTTTTATCACGATGCCGAGCAAAAACAACTCGCTCAAAAATACAAACAGAATTTAATCGATTCCAGGAAATTCCCTGACGTGAAGGTGGAAATCCTCCCTGCCCAGACTTTTTACCCCGCTGAAGAATACCATCAAGAATATTATCACAAAAATCCCGTTCGTTATAAGTACTACCGATATAATTGCGGCCGCGACAAACGGCTCAAGCTGCTTTGGGGTAAAGATCAGAGCAGTAACCATTGACTCTAATCGAGGGTGTCTCTAAATTAAGCTCAAGCACCGCAAATT
>CAJCIW010000130.1 GCA_903970455.1 Verrucomicrobiota bacterium
ATCTTCAAACCTCTCGATCGTCCCCATCTGTTCCAGGTGATAGAACTCGAGGTGAAAAAAGTCAAAACCCGTATCCAGCGAAAAAATATCAACCTGGATCTCGACGAGAAGGCGAAAGAGTTCCTCGTCTCGAAAGGCTTCCAGCCTGAAATGGGCGCGCGCCCCTTGCGCCGAGTCATTGAACAATTTCTTGAGGATCCTCTCGCCGAAAAACTGCTTCTCAATCCGGGGAAAGGGGGTTATTGGCATGTCTCCGTAGAAGGGGATAAGCTCTTGTTCACTGAACTAGAGCCTCCTCCCGAAAAGAGCAAAAGCAAACTCGCTCTTTCCGCCCCATCCGAGCAGAAAAAGTAAAATTATTATTTTAATTTAATAATTTGATAATTTCTTAATTATTTGTTAATATTGATGCATTAATTAAGAGGATTATCATGACATCAAAACTAACCTTTCAAAGTGAAGTTCAAACACTTAAAAATCAACTCTCCGAGACTGAGTTTGTTGATCCGACAGCAATGGACATCGAAATAGACCGGATCGCCCGAGGCATTCTCCAAACGCCGATCCCGCCCCAAGAGCAAAAGCAGATGTTAGGCGAACTGCTCAAACTGCGCGTCCAACTCGTTCATCATATTCCTATCAAAGGCCTAACGGACACCCTCTATCTCAACCTGATCCAGGATGCCATCCCTTCCCCCATCTGTCCGGCTTATGGCAAAATGGGTTTCCCGACGGTGACCACTTATCATCAGATAGGCCCCAACATCTCCTGCGTAAGGCTCGACCCTAAAGGATTAGAATTCGTCCCTAACCCTGTGCTCGAAGAAGCCGGGCCGCTGGAAGGCAAACAGGTGGATCTCTTATGGACCGCCGTTGATGGAAGATTCTATGGCTTTAATCGCTCTCTCAATCACTCTTCCCATTCCTGGGCGCATCGGCATGCCCTTCCGGGACCTGAACACTCTCCCCATTCCGATATTTCATTCGATATCGATGTAGGCCTTTTCCCGGAACTCGGCTATCAAAATTCTGCCGAACCCGGCGCCATTGCGATGAATCGTATCAGCCCCATGAAAGTTCATGTCCATGCCCCGCAAGATCTCAGGAATGTCAAACCCGGGGATATGCTCTATTCTCCGGACAATTCCCATTTTCGCGCCCTTCCAGGGACACCCTTTGGGATTGATTGGTCCGTGACAAAAAAAGATGATCGGATCGCCATCACGAAAAGAATCGTCATTTTCGACTATAACCACCCAATCAGCGCGGCTCTCCTGGATTCGATGCGCTCTTGCCCCGACTTAAATGAACATTTAAAGCGACTCGCAAAAGTTCCCCATGCGATCCAGAAGACCTTTCTTCCCCTTATCGAAGCTTTTGAAAAAAATGAACCGATGGCAATGCAGGCATTCCATGAATTGCCGTTAGCTTTTCAAAATGGGATTTACCGGGAGGCGTGGATTTCTTTTGGTTCGCCGGAAGGCATTCACGGCGATTTCGGCAAGGCATCCTTTGAAAATCAGCCTGGCCTCGATCAAATTTATCATTGCGGGAATCCAGGGCGCGCCGAAGCCGTACGCAATTTTTGCAAACGTTTGGAATACTTGCTTGTCGGATCTCAATTCGAGCTCTTATTTCAAGCGCAGTCTCTGGTCAAAGGGGATAATATTCTCAACATGATGAAATCCGCAGAGCTTTTTAAGAAAGATCCCCAAGCCGGGCTCGAAGCCTTCCACCAAACATTGTCAGAAGAGGAAAAAGGAGCCGTCTATTTTGCTTTTTGGGAGTTGAGCGGATGTCCCCGCCTTCCTAATTTCGGGACCCACTATTTTCCATTGAATACCGAAGATCAAAAAGCGGTAGAGTTAAAAATTCAAGCCATTCTGTTGGCGGCATCGCGCCAAACGCCCAAATTTGCAACACCGGTTCTCGAAGATCCTCTCCTGAAAACGACCCCTTTAGTTTTCGAGGAGATGCGATCCACAAAACATCGATTCGCAGAATACAGCCTCGACTTTTCTCCTCTAGTTGATAAACAACAGGAAGAAAAAACTGATCCTATAAAATCGCTAGTTCGAGATGAAATCATGAATCTGGTTTTTAGCAATCCATTTCCACTTCTGGAAAAGTCGAGAAGAGCCGAGCAAGTGAATACCCTTTTACTGATGCTCGAAAGTGGAAACAGAAATCTCATTTACAAAAGAATCTACAATCAGTCTCACGATTCTAAGAAAGGGGGGCCATCATGGGCCGAAAACCATGTCGCTGACGATCTGGAACTTTTAACGAACATCCTCCAGGAAGAACTCAATTAATACCAAGTCTCTTCAAAGACGAGAACGGACAAGGGAGGAAAGGCAAAATGAAAATGGGTGGGATTTCCCCTGGGATTCTTAAGAATCCCCGCCCAAGTATTTATAAATTGCCCTGTCCCTCCGTATTGCACTCCATCGGTATTGAAGATTTCTTTGGCTCCCTTGACCCAAAATAATTCAGGATCTTCCTGTAGAGGCGGCAGGGGGAAATCATACTCCTTATAGCCGGTCGGAGAGAAATTAAAAAAAAGGGCAAGCCTTCCCCCTTCCCGATCGAAGCGATGAAATCCGATGACTCGATTGTGTGCATCCTGTGAAATGAGCTGATACCCTTGTCCGCGGTGCTTCCAAAAAGCTTGGCGGGAGCGGTACAATCGATGGAGATCGCCCACGCATTCTTGGA
>CAJCIW010000131.1 GCA_903970455.1 Verrucomicrobiota bacterium
ATGAGCAAATGAAGCAATTCTTAGAGAAAGAGGCAAATTTTATTTCCCTTGACCCTCAAGGAAAGCAACTGTCTAGTGAAGAATTTGCCCAATTCCTCGTGAGGTCGATTCAAGATGCCCACTCCCGCCTCGCTTTTGTGATCGGCGGCCCTGAAGGAGTTCCCGCTTCTATCAAAGCAAAGGGGAAATCTCTGTTATCTTTGTCCCGGCTGACCTTCACCCATCAAATCGCGCGGCTCGTCCTTGTGGAACAGATTTATCGCGCCTTCGAAATTGAAAAAGGATCGTCTTACCACAAGTGATCAAACAGGCCGGAAAGCAAGGCGGAAATAAGCCACAGCCCCATTCATCAGCGCTGATCCTATCGCCACATCGATTAGCCCCCGCACTTCGCTAGGGAAACCCAGCCATTTCATACTTAAACCCAAAAGGATCATGCTACCGATAAGCATCAAGTAATTTTTGCTATAAACTTCAGAAATTTTTATCGGAAGTGGCAGCGCCAAGATTCGTTCGACGACACGGCGGACAGTTTTGATGAGAACAAATCGCCCTTTAATAAAACCCAGGATCAAACCGATCACGATGAGCGTCATCGCCGCCTTTTCCCTGCCACCGGCCATCGGTGCAATTTTGGCAATTAGCGATGTTGTCTCCTGAGTTTCTACTTGAGCCTTAAAGACAATGAAATTGAGTCCAAGAGTCAACAACCCAATTCCGACAATGAACCAGATCATTCCTGAAATCGTTATCCACGCTCTCTTGCTTAACTGCATAGCCTTGCTCCTTTTTTGGTTGAGAATACCATAACTTGCGGTGTCTTGCCCAATTAAATTTTAGTTTGTCGACAAAAATCGGAGGGATTCCTACAATTGCAATCTCAAAAACTGAACGTTAAAAATAAAAATAGGAGAAATGATGAGTATTTCCATTGCTTTCATCCGTGTCCTCTTCGTCGTGTTGAGCATTTTTTTCATGACCACTTTTATGATTTCCAGTCCGACAGGAACGATCTATGTCAATGCTCTGATTGGCATTGCGATGGGGCTCATCTTCGGTTTCCTTCTCGTAGCCTTTGATATGGCCTTCAAGCGTTTCAATCTCCGCTCATTCAATATTGCCATTATCGGGATCTTCATCGGTTATTTAATGGGAGAAGCCCTCGTTTTAGTGTTTGATGCGGTGCTCGACATCAGCCGTATTTCTATCGTTCTCCAACCGCAAACTCTCGAAATCATCAAGATTGCCCTATTTATTTTCGGCACCTACCTCGGAACCATCATGACATTGCGTGCCTCGGATGAACTCTACGTTAGCATCCCCTTCGTGAAATTCTCTCCAACAACAGAAAAAAAGAAAGATCTCATCATTGACAGCTCCGTGCTCGCGGACGCGCGCATCATCGATGTCGCGTCGACAGGCCTTTTGGACCACCAGCTCGTGGTTCCCCGCTTTGTGATTAAGGAACTTTACGCACTCTCTGAAATCGGCGATGAATTTTCAAAATCGAAAGCGCGGCGCTGCCTGGAAGTGATCAAGAAACTCGAGGGGGTCCCCGAACTCGAACTACGGTTTAACGACACCGATTTTCCCGATGTGAAAGATACTCAAGGCAAACTACTTCGCCTCGCCCGATTGCTCGACGCAAACCTGATCACAGCGGATATCAGCCGGATACAAATCGCTACCATCGAAGGGATCCGCGTCATCAATATCCATACTCTCTCTAACGCCCTTAAACCCCTGATGCAGGCGGGCGAATTCATCAAAATCAAGATCCAACGTTATGGAAAAGAACCTCGCCAGGGGGTCGGCTATCTCGACGATGGAACAATGGTTGTGGTCAATGGCGGCGGCAATTATATTGGGGAAACGATCGATGCAAAAGTCCTTTCGGTGAAACACACCTCTTCCGGAAGAATGATCTTCTGCAATGCGATGGATGAAGAAAATCTTTCTGATGAATACGAAGAAGATGAAGATATAGATGATGAACGTTGAAAAAGGGCCGATCTTAGGGATTGGCAATGACATCATTGAGGTCGAGAGAATCCGCAAGAGCATAGATACGCATGGTTTGCGCTTGATCGTCAAGCTTTTTACTACCAAGGAACAGGACTACTGTTTGAAATACAAAGATCCTGTTCCCCACTTCGCAGGGCGTTTTTCTGCAAAAGAAGCCATCGTCAAGGCCCTGGGCACAGGTTTTGGCGAACACGCTTCATGGCTCGACATCGAAGTCCTGAACGAAAGCAGCGGAAAACCTGTCGTTCATTTTTCTAGCATCTTGGAGAAAAAAATCAAAGGCACTTCGATGATGGTCTCGATCAGTCACTGCCACCTCTACGTGACAGCTTTCGCCATCTGGATTAAAGATTAAAAAAGGGAGAAAGGGAGTGTGTAAGCCAGGGTGAAAAAGTTCACACGCTCGGGAAAGTTGTGGGCAAAAACCCGGTAAGCATAAGTTGCCGTCAATCTCCCCCAAATGGTGAATTGGTAGCCATAAGCAACGCCGAGATCGATAGACTGGTGCTGAATTTCTCCCCACCCATTAAAGCGATCCACATCGACATGCTGTTTTCCGCCAAATCCAAAATTGCCTAAAGCAAAAAACGAAAGCTCATGCGTATCCTGCCAATTCATTTGATAAGCAGCGAGCTCCTGCAACCAAGGCAACCCATGATTGGCAATGCCAAGGCTGGTCCAGCCGTAAGTCCGCATTGTCCACATCCCTTCATTCGACCATTCCTTGCCAACAGCAACCGTTAACTCGTAATTCGCATAAGACGCATAGGGGCAGCTGACATCCCGTAAGCTGTGATGAGGTACCGCGCGAACATTAAAACCGGTCGTGACGCTCACGGGATCCCCGGCAATGTCATCCAACCATTGGTAGCGCCCCTGCAGCGCCGCGCTCCGCCAATTGAAAGGCTGCCGCGGAGTTTCCGCGAACTCTATCTCTGCGCGAAAGTCAACATTTGGACAAGCGGTAAATCCCAAATCGAATAATAGATCGTAATCGTTCGACGGTCCCTTGATCTGTTTCGAAGCCCCCTCGACTTTTCGATACCGTGAATAAGTAAACGCCGATTCTAAATCGAAAACGTATTGGTCGCCGAGCCACGGCATCGTTTCCAGGGAAAAAGCTGGGGACGTCAGAGTCAACAATCCATAAAAAATCTTACGAATCGATCTCATTCGATATGCCCTTTTTCTGAAAGCCACCGCTCTGCGTCAAGAGCAGCCATACACCCGGAGCCAGCCGCCGTTACCGCCTGCCTATAAATATGGTCTTGCACATCACCAGCGGCAAAAACTCCATCGATATTCGTGTAGCTTCTCCCCGGCTTCACTTTCAGGTAGCCATTCGGCTCGAGCTCCAATTGCCCCTGCAAAAAGGCTGTGTTGGGAGTATGGCCGATCGCAAAAAAGACACCTCCCGCCTCCCGTCTCATTTCTTTACCTGACTTCACATCTTTTAAGAGAACATGAGTGACCACCTGCTCCCCTTCCACCTTTTCGAGGACGTGGTTCCAAATCACTTCAATCTTGGGGTTCTTCAGGGCTCGCTCCACCATGATTTTTGAAGCACGGAGCTCATCGCGTCGATGGACCAGATAAACTTTTTTCGCAAATTTCGTCAAAAAGACCGCTTCTTCCACAGCTGTATCTCCCCCGCCGAACACATAAAGATCTTTATTGCGGAAAATCGGAGCAGCTCCATCACATACAGCGCAAGCCGTGACCCCTTTTTGCCAGAATTCGCCGTCTTTTGCTCCTGGTACGTCGAGCCTTTTCGCTGTGGCCCCCGTCGCGATGATGATGGCATCCGCTTGCACCACAGTGGGACTCCCATTGATCACAAAAGGATGTACCTTAAGATCGACAGAGGCGACGTCTTCGGCCAGAACAGTCGTTCCAAATCTCTCCGCCTGCTTCCGGAATTCTTCCATGAGCCGAGGCCCAGAGATTCCATCAGGAAAACCGGGATAGTTTTCCACCTCGGTCGTCGTCATCAGCTGCCCGCCCGCAGGGCCGGAAAAAAATCCTTCATAGATAAGGGGAGAAAGATTCGCGCGGGCCGCGTAAATCGCAGCCGTATAGGCTGCAGGGCCCGATCCAATGATGACAAGTTTTCGCCGTTCCATAGTTCTCGATGTGCATGTTCTTATGATAAGAACTAGAATGCCAGCATTGAGAAATTAATTAAAGGGATCCATTTTTTACGGTCGAAAAATCCTATTCTCCGAGTGTCGCGTCGAGGGTACGCTGACTACCGTCGGATGGTGCTTTCGAAACTCCCAACTCTGCTGAAAAAACCGCAGCAGCGCGGATATCTCCGTCGTCACGATCTTTTTCATCTGCGGGAAAAACGCTAATCATAGGGAATGCAGTATCAGGGCAATCGGATCGCCCCATGCCCACTGTATAAATTGTAAAAAGTTCTTCCCCTACCTTCTCCGTTTCATTTAGGTCAACCAATCGGACTAAATCAGAAGTGATGGAAGCATAATTTTTATGATCCGGACAAGTCCCCTTCTTAAAAAGCTGTAGAATATTAAAATAAAAACGTGGGCTAAAAGGAGCTATTTCATAATCTCTTTTTTGCAGAAGTTGTCTTTGGTGAGAGTATTTCAGGGCTGCAGTTATCTTAGGAGAATCAATTCGCAAAACGTGCACATTAACCATTTTTGAAACTTTGTTGCATTCTTTTAAAATTTCTGGCAAACCGTTAACGGTGTACTCATCGTATAACTCTTCGTCATTCTTCCATGATTCTTCGGCGAGGATGATGAGATTCTTAGTTGAATTAGGGATCATCATCGTCTTTTGGTCGATGATATTGTCTGGGCTAAAATCCCCATTCTCGAGGAGACGTTGGCTAAGATTGGGATCGAAAGGTCTTAAGAAATGCGTTGGCTCAACGACAACGACATGTGTCTCGTGATTGTCTTTAGTGGGTTCAAAGGCGTCCTTTTCGAATTTTAGTCTTTTGAATGTTTTTTCGCTCATTACCGGCACTTTTCCAACAAATTCACCGAAGTAGGCGGCGTCCCGTTTGCTAACCGTGATGGGGCGCATAAACTTGAAGTCTTCCTTGGCTTTCAATTTCCTTCCTTCGATGAGAGGGATCTTTTCTCTTTCAAACAACGACAACCAAATGACATAGTCATCCATGGCACGACTCCAAGCCTTGCTGACTTGGGCACAGTCACCGATGTCTTTCAGATCTAAAAATCGGGAGCCATATCGACACGTGTCTTCACTAGGAAAAGGTCCTGAGTGAAAGACTGTTTGTTGCCGCTATTGTCATAATAATTCCTATTTTTAATTGTTTTCTTACATAAGTAGTATTATAAAATTAAAGTTAAATAAAATCAAATAGTAAAATTTATTTTAAAAGGAAATGACCAGGTAAAGGTTGACCCCCTGGATTTAGTTAAAATCCCGTGCATTAGTGACTGGATGTTTAGGTCGCTTAAGGAGAAGGTAGAAAGTTTGAATAGGATGTTAAGTAAAATATTTACTTAATAAAAAGGAGCCCTGTATTCCTCTTATTGAAACTGCCATTTCAAAAATAAGGGGGAATCATGGGGCTCCAAGTTTATACTAATTGGATGAAGACTGCAGGTAAAGATAAATTTTTTACAGTTCGTAAATTGGTTGTGCAGGAGGCTCTTGAAAGGGGAATTAAACCTACTGCCAGACGATTTGGCATGTCCAGAAATACTGTTCGGTTATGGTTAAAAAGGTTCAAAACGGAAGGTAATGATGGGCTAATTGATCGAAGGGCTGGTCCTAATCATATCCCGCATAAAACTTCCCAAGAACTCGAGGAACAAATTGTGGAAATTCGTAAAACAGTCCCTTGTTATGGGGCTTATCGACTGAAACATTTCTTCCGCCTTACTCCTTCGGTCGGCGCTATACAGCGAATCATTCATGATCGAGGACTTGCTCGCAAAGTAAGACGTAGATACCAAAAAAAGAATGACCTTAGAGAAGTAAAAGCTCGTTCTTACAAAGCCTTTGAAAAACTTCAAATGGATATCAAGTACCTTACGGATATTCCACCTTATTGGGAGCAAATGCAACGATTTAGACTCCCCCGCTTTCAGTACACGGTAAGAGATGTAAAATCAGGGATGTTATTTTTGGGTTTTGCAGATGAAATTTCGGAGATTAACGCCAGAACTATGGTTCAATATATTCTGAGTAAAATCACCCCCTATTTTCCGGGTACGGTGATTGTACAAACGGATAATGGAATAGAATTTTCGGGCACCACGAAAAATATCGAGAATAATCATTTTGGCTCAGCTGTGCGTGAACAGGGGGCTAGGCATGTATACATTGCTCCAGGGTGTTGCAATATGAATGGTGATGTGGAAAGTATCCATGCTACAATTGAGGAGGAGTTTTATAACCTAACCCCTTTCTGTTCAAAAGGGGATTTTTTCCGCAAAGCTGAAAGCTATCGTCAGTTCTATAACCTGGAAAGGCCAAATTACTCTAAAGGAGGGAAAACTCCATGGCTTATCGCTCAAACGGACCACCCAGGCACTGACCTTGCTTCTACAGTTCAATTCACCCATGTGGTAGAGTTAAAGAGCCTTCCTGAGCCATACCCCCAAAGGGGTCAACCTATACCTGTTTTGCCCGAATTATTTTTTTTAATCCCCCCAGTTTAAAGAAAAGAGAACTGTGGTTATTCCCGCCCTTCCACAAGCTTTGTGGTCGCAGAGATTTGATCGCCGCTGGTCATCCGTTTGAACTGCCTGCCTAATCTGACCACACCGAATATCCAAGCTATCAGAACGACAAAAAGGATCCCGGCGATGTAGGGAGTGGAAAGGGCCACGCTACCAAGAAGAATAATAAATCCTTGATAGGTCAATGAGGAGCCAGACTTTCCAATACCCGATCCTAAACCGTCGATTGCTGCTTTTCCCTTAAGTTTAGATTCATCGTCCAATGGAAGAAAAGCGAGCTCTTTAGTGGCATCGAATACAGAGTATTTGCTGGCCTTGCTGAGGCAATTTTGAAGAGATCCGCAATAGACTGTCATGGCAAATGGCGTCACCCCAAATAACGTCGAGGAGACCGCCATCAAGGCGTCGCCGCAGAACATAAAAGTAAAGAACCCAATTCCCATCGTCGTCATGATCAAGGGTGTCAAGATCGCCGTAAAGGTCCACCCCAAACGGGTGACCATCAGAGAAAAGAAAACCCCCCCGACGGTGGCCAAAATACCGATTCCGACAGTGATTTTATTCATATGTTCGAGCATTTCATTGGGATCTGTAAAAAATCTTTTTAACTGTTCCTTCCAAAGAACATCGGTAAAATTGATGCTGATATTGTATCCCAGGACAATGATGGCCAAAGGGACCAAATAGGGAGAACGCAAGATATATTTTATACTCTCCCGCAAAGATAAGCGGGTTTTTTTCGATGGGGGGAGATCTGAGTCGGGTGTAGTTGTATTTTCTTTTTTCTGCGGAATAACGCGCCGGTTGATCCAATAGTAGACCCCCATGGCGCCCACGCCTAAAATGGAAATTAAAACGATCAATTGACAAATGGTATGGTTCCAATGGTCGGTGATGAAGGAAAGAAAAGGCAATGAGATAGAACTGCTGAACGTCAAGGCGAGCGTTCCCCCCATGATCGGGGCAATATTGGAGCCGATGTTGAGAATCCCATAAGTCCGTTTGGCCTCGCTCACTTCGGTGGAGTCATTGGCAAAACCCCAATATAGGACAGTCAGGACCAGCACAGCCCATAATTCAGAAATGACATAGAAAGTCGTGAAAGTCCAATTGCGCACAAGAGCAATAAATCCTTGAAATCCTTTGGGAAGGACGGAACTCAGCCAATCCCCCAATCTATCCATGTGCAGCTCTTGACTATGGGGATAGAGATAAAAGGCAAAAAGTAAAAAATAAACTAAGAAAGAGGAGATGATGATATAGAAGACATTTTCTTTGCTAAAATA
>CAJCIW010000132.1 GCA_903970455.1 Verrucomicrobiota bacterium
TGTTCATGCCCGTCGTCGTGCCGTCGCCTGGGAAAACATAGATCATATCGTTTGGAGAAGAAGCGTTTTGCGCTTGCGCCAATGTCGGGAAGGGGCTTTCAAATGTTCCAGCTGAACTGCTCGTGTTGTTGACAAACCACACTGTCCAGGGATCGTTTGTAGCGGGATTGACCGCCTTTGCTTTTTTGGTGATTTTTTTCACAACAGGAATTTCAAATCGGTAGGGGGAATAGGCAGCGCGGCCGAGAGCGAGGTTGACCTGATCATTGCATGCTTTTCCTTTTCGCTTGATTTTGCTGCCGAAAGGAGCGTTAAGGGAGATTGTTCCTTGCACAACGTTTCCAAAAAGGCGGTCATAAGAATAGGAAGCTTCGAGGGAAACCCATTGCTTATAGCGCCCGAGCAGCCGTGCTTTCCCTCCCCATGAGGAGCGATCGGAGGCGGTAAAATAATAAGGGCCAGCGCCGGCATAGAGATCACATTTTGTACTTTGGGTCAGATGCACGCCGATTTCCGCATCTCCCCCGCTCATGTTATGCTGTTGCTTACCTTTGATGATGATTCGATTTCCTTTGAATTCCTCGAATTTAAAATCATATTTTCTGCCTCGATGATCCCCTACAGGAAAGTAGGCATTGATCCGATACTCCATCCGCTTTCCAAGCAACTCCATTCCCGGGCTCACCTGTTGCGGCATCAGACCGTGAGTCCTCTGGCGAACATCGTAATACATGTAGCCGCCAAAAAGATGATCGATCGACGCCACGTAAGTTCTCATTCCAATTCCGACATTCCCTGCAAATTTGCCATTATCAAAGACGTGTGCCCGCATATCAAAAAAAGGCATCCATGAAGAAGCTTCCCCATAAATCCCGAATCCTTCCAGAGTTGTATACCCATCTTTGTAACCAACGCCCCGTGCCTCTGTATGGCGCACCCCTACGTGTGTGTTGCGAAAAGGGGAGCGGCATTTCTCGACACCTTGATTTTTAGGCACCAGGACGGGCTGCGGCGGACTCATCCGTTGAAGGTCGTTTCGGCTCTCTTGCGATTCAGCCTGGACCGATAATTGTTGTTCTTTTTTTCCACTCAGAATGAGCTGGCTTTCTCTTTCCTGCTTGAGAAGCTCTCTTTCTCTTTCAATTTCTTTTTCCCTTTCAACCAGTTCTCTATTTCTTTGAATCAATTGCTTTTCTTTCTCGATAAGTTGTTTTTTTATCTCGATCAGTTTATTTTTTTGACTTGAAAACTTTTGATAGGCTCCAGTTTGTTTTTCACTGATTGAAATGATCTCATAATTAATTTCTGGAGTAAAACTGCATTGATTGATTAATTCCTCGGAAAAAACCGGAAAGATTAATATCATCGAAATAAGAGGAAAATATTTTCTCATAACAAACAATCCATAAGCTCATTTTGATACTTAATTACATAAATAACATAAATTAATATTAACATTCAATTTATTTCTTTACACGAGCCCGCGATCTTGACAATTACGTATTAAGATTCTATATTTGCAAAGTTATACATAGGGGAGTGGCGTTAAAATGATCGACATCAAGCTCATTCGGGCCGACAAAGCGGCAGTCGAAAAAAAATTAAAGAGGAAAGACCCGGAGATCGATTTGTCTGCAATCGCCGCACTCGATGAGCGGCTCCGCGTGGTGAAGATGAGTGTCGAAGAACTCAAAGCTTCTCGCAATCATCTCTCGAAGGAAATCGGCGAGAAAAAACGGCAAAAGCAAGATGTGGCCGACCTCATGGGGGAAGTCTCCGGCCTGGGAGAGAAAATTGCGATTTTAGACCAGGAACTCTCCGTCCTTGAACACGAGCTCAACCAAAAGTTGGCCTGCCTGCCGAATTTGCCCCGCGATGAAATCAAAGTGTCGTTAGACCCCAAAGACAACGTCTGCATCAAAACGGTAGGGGAAAAACCGACGTTTTCATTCCCTTTCAAAAACCATGTCGAGCTCAATGAACGGCTGGGGTTATTCGACTTTAAGCGAGGCGCCAAGATTTCCGGTAGCGGCTGGCCTGTTTACCGGGAGATGGGGGCCCGTTTGGAATGGGCGTTGCTGAATTACATGATCGACATTCACCTTGAAAATGGGTTTCAGATGTGCATGCCCCCCCATCTTGTGCGGCCCGAGATCATGTTCGGCTCAGGGCAATTACCCAAATTTGAGAAGCAACTATTTAAGATCTCCGATGAAGAGCATCACCTCTATTTGATCCCGACCTCCGAGGTCGCTCTGAATGGATTGTATTACGACGAGATCCTCAAAGAGGAAGAGCTGCCCAAAAAATTCGTTGCATATACCCCCTGTTTCCGCCGCGAGGCGGGGGCTGCCGGCTCGCAAGAGCGCGGCCTCATTCGGATGCACCAGTTCAATAAAGTCGAAATGTTCGCCTTCACCAAGCCGGAGCAAGGGGACGAAATGTTCGATGAGATGATGGGCAGCGCGGAAATGGTCCTGGAAGGGCTCGGCCTTCACTACCGCAATATGCTGCTCGTCACGGGCGATATGTCGTTTCAAGCTGCAAAAACCGTGGATATCGAGGTGTATCTTCCCGGCCAAAACCGGTATTATGAGGTCTCCTCGATCTCGAATTGCACCGATTATCAAGCGCGCAGATCTCAGATCCGCTTCCGACACAAAGAAGAAAAACCTGAACTCGTCTATACGCTGAACGGTTCCGGCCTCGCGACCTCCCGTCTCATGGTCGCTCTGCTGGAAAATAATCAAAAGGAAGATGGCTCTGTAACGCTTCCTGTGGTATTACACAAGTATTTGAATGGAATCAAAGAGCTGCGCCCGGGAGGGTAGATGTCCCACATTTTGACAGACTTTAAGGCATTTCTCGACGGTTCCCCCACATCCTGGCATGCCGTTAAAGAAATCGGCAACCGTTTAGCAATACGGGAGTTTCACCCGTTAAATGAAGAAGAGAAATGGGATCTGGAATTGGGAAAAAAGTACTTCATCATCAGGGGGGGCGCGTTGTGCGCATTCTGTTTACCCGAAACCAAGCCTACCCAGGCGATGATCCTGGCATCGCATACCGATAGCCCCGCTCTTAAACTCAAACCGACACCCGCCTACCAGAGTGGGAATATGACGCAGTTCGGCGTCGAAATTTACGGAAGTCCCCTCCTGACGTCCTGGCTTAACCGCGATTTGGCTATTGCGGGAAGGGTCGTGATCACCACCGGTTCAGGGCGGCCGGAAGAAAGAGTTGTTTACCTGGACGATGCGCTTCTCTTTATTCCCCAGCTTGCGATCCATTTGGACCGGGAAGTCAATGAAAAAGGGGTTCACTTGAACAAACAGGAACACCTCTCCCCCATCTTGGGACTATCCGAAGAATCCAAATTACCCTTGGACGCGCTGGAAAAACTCCTGCGGCGCCATCTCTCATTTCATTCCCTCCTCTCGTTTGAACTTTTTCTCGTGCCGCACGAACCGTGCCGTTTTGTCGGCCTGGAAAACGAGATGCTCGCCTCCTATCGGATCGATAACCTCGCAGGAGTACATGCCGTCCTTAACGCGATCGGATTTTTAGAAAAGCCGGCGCACCATCGACTGCAAATGGGTTTATTTTGGGACAACGAAGAGATCGGCTCGCGCAGCAAAGAAGGGGCCGCCTCCCCTTTCTTGAACAACATTTTGGAACGGATCGCATTCACCCTAAAAATCAATGTCGAAGAGCTTTTTTTATTAAAAAACAATTCCCTATGCGTTTCGGTCGACATGGCGCATGCGCTCAATCCCAACTACCCCAAAAAATATGAGCCCCATCATACTCCTCTACTCGGAAAGGGGATTGTGCTGAAGTATAACGCCGATCAGAAATACGCCTCGAACGCTCTTTCGGCGGCCGTCGTCGTCCATGCCTGCCAAACACTCAACCTCCCCTACCAATCTTATGTTTGCAGATCGGATATGCCGTGTGGAAGCACTGTGGGACCTATCATCGCTTCGAGCACAGGCATTAATACTGTGGACATCGGCTGCCCTCAGCTGTCGATGCATTCGATTCGGGAAGTGATGGCCGTGAAAGATTATCTCGACATGGTACGCTTGCTCACCCACCTTCTTCAAGAGGGGTAAAAACGATGACACTTCCTCCCCCTTCCGAACATTTTCAAGGGAAAACTGTCGTCGAACATCTTAAAGAAGCGAGAACCCGGGGGGCAGTGGCCTCTGCAGAAGTCCACGGAACGGAAATGCCCGGGCATCTGGCCGCCGGAGCGGACGCGGGTAAAGAAACGGCAATCACCCTTCTCATCCTTTCGATCGTTCTTCCCCATTTTGTGACACTCCAGCAAACATGGCTTTTTCTTCTTATTTTTTCCGCGGGGTGGATCAGCTGGAAGACGGCTCGCAGCGCTTTGCTCGGCTGGGCGCGCATCGAACGGCTGCATCGCGTGATCGAAGAAGAGCGATGGGAGATCGAACATCACCGCCAGCAGGAAAAAGAAGAGCTGACGGAAATGTACATGGCCAAGGGCTTCACGGGAAAACTTCTCGAAGAAGTGATCGAAGTCCTGATGGCCGATGACAATCGTTTATTGCGCGTCATGCTCGAAGAAGAACTCGGCCTCAGCCTGGAAGCTTATGAACATCCTCTCAAACAAGCCTTTGGCGCTTTTTGCGGGGTTGCCGTCAGCGCAGCGCTCTGTCTATTCGGGTTTTGGTCGATTCCACTCTACGGTCTTCCCGCACTTGCCGCCGCGACCATTGCGGTCTGTGCAGCGATCTCCGCTAAATTAGAGGGTAACCGTGTCTGGAATTCCGTCATTTGGAATCTTGCCATTTTCGGCCTCGTCGCCGGCTGCATCCACTTTTTACTTCCCTTCCTCCAATGAATCCAGCAGGCCCCTACATCTTCGACGAGTTCTTCGCTTCCGGAAAAGAGGAGAGCATCAGCCCTTTTCTGACGCCGAAGTCCCGTATTTGGGGGAAAAACCTACCTTTAAAAACAGCACTATTTTCCGCTGTTTTGCTCCTCTTCTCTTTTACAACTTCATTTTTCCTCCCCCCTCTCTCCCATCTTTTGCTCCTTTTTGTGTATTTTTTTGCAGGCACCCCTGCCCTTTTGGGATCCCTCGAAGACCTTAAAAACTTTCAGATCAACATCGATGTATTGATGACCCTTGCCGCCCTTTTGTCCGTCCTGATCGGCAGTGGCATGGAAGGAGCACTTTTACTCGTTTTGTTCGAGCTTTCTGCAGCCATGGAAAACATGGTCTCTGAAAAAACCCGAGGGACCCTCCTCAGCCTCCATCGCCTTTCTCCCCGCTCTGCCTGCGTGATCGCAGACGATGGAGTTCTCTACGATCAAGCCGTCAAAGAAATTCCGATCGGCACCCGCCTTTTGATCAAGGCCGGCGAGATCGTCCCTTTGGACGGGCTGATCGTCGACGGCAGCTCCTTTGTGAATTTATTTCACTTGACCGGCGAGAGCCACCCTGTTCCCAAGAAAAAAGGAGGTGAAATCCAAGCTGGAGCCAGAAACCTCGACGGGACATTGACTGTCGCAGTCACACGCACGAGCAGCGATTCCACGCTGACGCGGATCATTCAGCTCATCACACAAGCTCAAGAGGCCAAACCCCGGCTGCAAAAATTTTTGGACCGTTTTGGCAAGTGGTACGCGATGACGATCATCGCCTTATTTTTCCTCTTCGCTTTGACCCTCCCCCTCATCCTCTCTCTCCCTTACCTCGGCAAAGAAGGAGGAATCTATCGCGCCCTGGCTTTTCTGATCGCCGCCTCCCCTTGCGCATTGATCATCGCCACCCCCACCGCCTATTTAAGCGCGATCAGCAGCTGCGCGCGCAAAGGAATTCTTCTTAAAGGAGGCGTCGTTCTCGACGCGCTGGCAAGCTGCAAAAAAATTGCTTTTGATAAAACAGGCACTTTGACCACCGGCAAGCTCAGTTGCGTTTCGATCGAGACGGTGTTCACAACAAAGCCTATTTGCACAACAGAAGAGGCCCTTTCCATCGCCTATGCGTTGGAGCGGAATGCCGTGCACCCCATCGCTGACGCCATCATCTTCCGCGCTAAAGAAAAACATCTACAAGCCAAAGAAATTGACGAGTTTCGATCTCTCCCAGGCTATGGGCTGGAAGGAAACGTGGAACTGGAAGGCAGGAGAGTGCGGGCATCGATCGGCCATACCGAATTCATCGGCGAAAAGATGCCCAAGGCGCTGTCCGAAAAATGGGAGGCCTTGCAAAGCGAAATACGGTGGGAAGGGCACCTCAACACCTTGCTCCTCGTGGAAGAGACACTGTTCCTTTTCCACTTTCTCGATTCCGTGCGCCCCGAATCTATCTCGATGATCCAGCGTTTAAAAGAGCAGGAAGGGATCGAACCGATCATGCTCACGGGAGACCATGAAGAGATCGCCCGAGCCGTCGCGGAAAAAGTCGGAATCCAACACGTTTATGCCAATCTAAGGCCCGAAGACAAACTGGCGAAGGTCGCAGAATTTTCAGAAAAAGAAGGTCTCGCGATGGTTGGCGACGGGATTAATGACGCTCCCGCCCTGGCGCGGTCGACGGTCGGCATCTCCATGGGAAAAATCGGCAGCGCGACGGCGATTGACGCCTCCGACATTGTCTTCCTGAACGACGATTTGTCCTTGCTCGACTGGCTCGTGCGCAAATCCAGAGACACCTTATCCATCGTCAAACAGAATATCACGCTAGCCTTATGCGTGATCCTCTTTGCAACCACCCCTGCCCTGCTCGGACTGGTCCCTTTATGGATCGCCGTCCTCTTACATGAGGGGGGCACGGTCCTGGTCGGATTGAACAGCTTACGACTGCTCAAAAGGTAGTGGTCCTTGACAAAAATTCTTGATACAATTTCAGCGTCAAAGCCACTGAAATCGTATCAAGAATTTTTGTCAAGGACCACTAGCAAAGTCCCGAAAAGGGACTTTGCTGAAATGATTATCGGGAGAAAATTTCTTGCGGTTTGAAGAAAAACGAAATTTCGTTTTTTGCATTCTCGGAGCTGTCGGAACCGTGGACTGCGTTTTTCTCGATTGATTTTGCAAAATCAGCGCGGATCGTCCCTGGAGCAGCTTCCCGAGGATTGGTGGCGCCCATCAGATCCCTGTTTTTGGCAACGGCGTTTTCCCCTTCGAGAACCATGACCAGGACGGGACCTTCGATCATGAAAGTGACGAGTTCCTGGAAGAATGGGCGGTGGGCATGGACGGCATAAAAAGCCTTGGCTTGCTCACTCGTCATGTGCACCATTCTAGCGGCTATAATTTTTAATCCGGCTTTTTCAAAGCGGGAAAGAATCACGCCAATATTATTTGCTGAAACGGAATCCGGTTTTAGGATTGAAAGGGTCTGTTCTTTTACCATGAGAAAACTCCA
>CAJCIW010000133.1 GCA_903970455.1 Verrucomicrobiota bacterium
AGATTTTTCCCGCGAAGAGTTCCTTGCCCATGTTTGGAAGTGGAAAGAGCAGAGCGAAAGCCAAATTTTAGGCCAGCTGAAAAAAGTTGGCTCCTCCTGCGATTGGTCGCGGCTGGCTTTCACGATGGACGAAAAGCGCAATCGCGCCGTGCGTACGATGTTCAAGAGGATGTTCGATGCCAAGTTAATCTACCGCGGAGACTATCTTGTCAACTGGGATCCCGTCACTCAAACCGCTCTTGCAGATGATGAGGTGGAATACGAGGAGCAAGAGTCGTTTCTCTGGTATTTCCGTTACCCTCTAGTTGATAAAAGCGGCGATATCCTAATCGCGACAACTCGTCCCGAAACGATCCTTGGTGATACAGCCATCGCCGTCTCGCCTACCGACGAGCGTTACGTAGAGATTGTCGGGAAAATAGTCCTTCATCCCTTGACCGGCCGGAAAATCCCTATCATTGCGGATCGTTTCGTCGATCCCGCTTTCGGTACGGGCGCCGTCAAGATCACTCCTGCGCACGATCTCAATGACTATGAGATCGGCTTAAACCATAAGCTGCCGTTCATCAATGTCATGACGCCGGATGGCAGAATGAACGAGAATGCCGGAAAGTTCGCTGGAATGACAAGAGAAGAGGCACGCATCGCCGTCGTCGAAGAGATGAAACAGCTCGGGCTGCTTGCAAAGGCGCAACCCCATCGCAACCGCGTGGGCATCTCCTATCGCTCCAAAGCGATCATCGAGCCGTATCTTTCCAAGCAGTGGTTCGTGCGGATGAGCGGATTTAAAGACACATTACGCAAGATTGTCCAAGAGAAAAAAGTGAGGCTCATTCCGTCGAACTGGGAAAACACTTATTTTCATTGGATCGACAACCTGCGCGATTGGTGCATTTCACGCCAGCTATGGTGGGGCCACCGCATTCCGATCTGGTACCGGAAGGATGATCCTGAAACGATGCTCTGTTACGATGGGCCGGACGTTCCTCCCGAAGTTCAAAAAGAGCCCGATGCCTGGACACAAGACGAAGATGTGCTCGACACCTGGTTCTCTTCTGCCCTGTGGCCCTTCAGCATTCTGGGCTGGCCGGACAAAACCGACGACTTCAAAAAATTCTATCCCAACAGCACGCTGATCACTGGACACGATATTTTGTTCTTCTGGGTGGCGCGGATGATCCTGATGGGGGAATATGCATTCGGCACACCCCCTTTCCCGGAAACTTTCCTGCACGGCCTGATCTATGGAAAATCTTACTGGCGCCATCAAAAAGACGGCTCCATCGCTTATGCCAGCCCCAAAGAACGGCTTTCGTATGATCTCGGCCAACCCATTCCTCCGGAAGTGCATTCGAAATGGGAAAAGATGTCGAAGTCGAAAGGAAATATCATCGATCCGATTGAAATCATCGAAACCTACGGCACCGACGCGATGCGCATGGGCCTTTGCGCCAGTGCGACGCAAGCGCGCCAGATCGATCTCGACCGGCGCCGTTTTGAAGAGTTTAAGAATTTCATCAATAAAATCTGGAATGGCGCGCGCTTTGTTTTTCTCAACATAGAAACGCTCTCTTCTCAAGATTTTGCTCAAGGGCTCGATCTCGATGCTCTCGCTCTTGAAGACCGGTGGATCCTTTCTTTGCTGAACCGCACCATTCGGGACGTCAATACCCATCTTGCCCATTATGCCTTTGACCGCGCGGCGATGACAGCCTACGACTTTTTCTGGAAAGAGTTCTGCGCCTATTATGTCGAGCTCGTCAAACCTGTTTTATTTGGAAAACTGGGAACCGAAGCGCACAAGCTGACAAAGCAAAAGATCCTCTGCATTGTCCTTTGCAATGCTATTCGCCTCATGCATCCGATGGCCCCTTTCATTACGGAAGAATTGTTTCAAATTCTCAAAGGGAAACTTTCCGGACTCAGCGGCACCGTTCAAACCGATCCTTACACCGGTGAAACGATTCAAGCCCTCTTATCCCCTGCCTGCATCGTCGCTGCCTATCCCCAAGTGATCCGAGAACAGGACATCAATCCTCAAATCGAAACCACATTCTCCTTTTTGGATGAGGTGATCCGCACCGTCCGCAATATCCGCGCCGAAATGCAGCTTCCTCCAGGAACTTCGACAGATCTGCATATCCACTCTTCTACCAACGAGCCCCAACGTTCTATTGTCGAAACCAATTTGGTCATCATCCAGGCCCTCGTCCGCACTCAGACCGTGACATTCTCTCAAGAAGAGAAAAAATTGCAGTTCAGCGCCAGCTCGATCGTCGGCAACCTGAAACTCGTCATCCCTCTTCCGCAAGAGTTCAAAGAAAAAGAAAAGGTCCGCCTCGTTAAAGAACGAGATAAATACATTGTTCAGCAGAACAACCTGCGCCAGCAGCTGTCAAACACAGAATTTTTAGAAAAAGCGCCTCCGCAGCTGATCGAGAAAATCAAAAACACATTGATTCAAACCGAAAAAGAACTGACGGAAACGATGCGCAAACTCACCCAGTTCGAGTGACGGCGGCGCCGCGCCAAAATTGCAATGTCGCTGGGCTGACCGGGGCCGCCCCTTCATTGCCTGCTATGTGTTCCATGATGGTCAAGAGGGCTCTGCCCTGTTCAGGAAGTCCAAGCAGACATAAAGAATGGATCATCCGCGTGATGCGTAAAAAGTTATGGTTAGCTGGCGTCAACCACACGGCAGCGCGTGCATTGAAGTTCGGGGTTCGAGAAACGACGCGAGCCGGCTCATTCCACTGCAACCCATAAAAGGCCAGCATCCTGTGGAAAGAGCGCAACACTTGAGCCTTAAGCGCGGGGTCTTGCCGGAACGCTTGAATCGTCACTTGGTCCAGCACCGGAGCAGTCGGATTAGGGCCGCTGGGAGTTTCTAAAGGAAACAGCCACTGGATATAATTGTGCGCCTGTTCTAAGTTGTTATCATCCCAATTCAAAATCTGTTCCAACGTCACTTGATTGTTATTGGCTTCGAGGCCGCGATAAAAAGCGATGAGATTCCTTGCACCTGAGGCCGACGTGGTGGTCGTTGTTGCCGTTACAGAAAGCGGGGTGGCGCCGCCGGCAAAACAGTCCTTGATTGCTTGAATGATTTTCATTGCCACATCATAGATTTTCTGGCAAATGTCGCTGACCCAAGAACATGGCGTAAAGGCCGTGATCGGTTGAGTAGAAGAAGAAACTGCTGTTGTTGTCATATGTTTTTTTCCTTATCGACTGCTATTTTCTGTAGCAGCTAAAGCATCGCGGAGATTTTGCACTGCAAGCAATGCTGTAGCTCCACGAAGATCGGTCATAATAATGTGGTCAGCCCAGACAGGGCCGATGCTGTTTGCACGTCCGGCGTCGACTTCCAAGATCTTACTTTTTAACGATCTTTTAGATGCTTCCAATGTTGAAGATGTCCCTTCGGGGAGAGCATTATAGAATTCTCGTGCGGTATAATTTGTGGAGTTGGAAGCCGCGAGGACGCTTAAGAAGGCATCCATTTTACGGGTAGGAGATTGTATTTGTGTGAACAGATTTAGCAAACGACTGAGATTGGCCACGTCAAATTCAGAAATAGCGGTTGTTGTGTTTACTCCCGGGACACTATAAATGAAATGTCCCCGGATCGTGTTGACAAGCTCCGCATCGCTTGAATTTCTCGATGTCTGAGAAGAAGTTACTGTAGTTTCAGAAAGCGAATTGGCGCCGCCGGCAAAACAGTCCTTGATTGCTTGAATGATTTTCATTGCCACATCATAGATTTT
>CAJCIW010000134.1 GCA_903970455.1 Verrucomicrobiota bacterium
ATCTCTATAAATGGAGCTTGGCCCTTTTATAACTAAGGCCATTCGATTGGGGATTAGAAGAAACGAAAAGATTTGATAATTTGAGAGTTTCGAAATTGACAATAAATACCTTTTGCTATGGCCTGAAAGGCTTATCCCTAAGATGAATTTTTCTGAATTAACAACTCACCTTACGGAAAGCGCCGATAAAAATCGGTTTAGAGTCGCGGATGAAAGAGCCGCACGTTGAAGGTTAAAGCAGAATCACAACGACCACGAGTCATGCGCGAACAACCCAAAGTTGTCGCGAAGCGTTGACAGTGGCATACACAGGTTAGGTATTGAGCCTCGAAAAGAGTGAAAACAGAGTGTCGACACGGTCGTAAGCGCTGGAAGACAATACTGTATACATCGTTATTGCGAGATGTGTACAGACTCTGCGTGGTCGGAGACCCTATACATGTGTAGAAACTTTAAACGCGGGAATCGGGAGATCCTACAACTGGCCATGGCGAAATACATGGTCCGCGTTGAAAATCCAAAAGGAGTACAGCAACGATGAACAGGAGTAGGAAGTCGGACAAATTCGTAGTATCGAAGAAGCCTTCGAACAAATCCAATAATATGGGGGCGGAGAGGGTGGAGAGAAGGGATTTGCCCAAAGAGAATAAGCAACAGCAAAACATGCTCCGGACACAGCGCCGGGAAGGCGTGCACAATGAGTTATTGCTTATACATCGAAAAGCGAAAATGGATAAAAGAATAAGATTCACAACCTTAATGCACCACATCTATAATATTGACATGTTGGAGTTTGCCTATTTCGAAATTAAAAGAAATGCAGCACCAGGCATCGATAAAGAAACATGGGAAAGCTATCGAGAAGAACTTGAGGAGAACCTAAAAGATCTGTCGGAGCGACTCAAGAGTGGGGCATATAAAGCAAAACCTGTTAGGAGAGTGTACATACCCAAAGCTGATGGGAAACAAAGGCCACTGGGAGTAACTGCTCTGGAAGACAAAATTGTTCAGAGAGCAACAGTTGCGGTATTGAACACAATCTATGAAACAGATTTTGTAGGATTCTCGTATGGATTCCGACCCAAACGCAGTCAGCACCAAGCGCTGGATGCATTGTACGTTGGAATATTCACAAGAAAAGTGAGTTATGTGTTTGATGCAGACATTCAAGATTTCTTTAACAAAATAAATCGAGAATGGTTAATAAAATTTATCGAGCACCGTATTGCGGATAAAAGAGTAGTGCGACTCATCCAGAAATGGTTGAATGCAGGTATATTGGAAGAAGGAAAAATTATATACAATGAACAAGGGACACCGCAAGGCTCATCAGCTTCACCGCTGCTTGCAAACGTGTTTTTGCACTATGTATATGATTTATGGGTCCAGCAATGGAGGAAACAAAAGGCACGTGGCGAGGTAATTGTCATACGCTTTGCGGATGATACCGTAGTAGGATTTCAATACGAATCGGATGCCAAACAATTTCACGAAGAACTGAAGGAGCGTCTCCGAAAGTTTGGACTGGAATTGCATCCTGAGAAAACGCGACTGATTGAATTCGGACGGTATGCGTCAGAGAACAGAAAGAAGCGAAACGAAGGAAAACCAGAGACTTTTACATTTCTTGGTTTCACTCACATTTGTGGAAAGACGAAGAAGAATGGAAGATTTACAATCTGGAGGCATACGATAAAGAAGAGAATGCAAAAGAAAGTAAAAGAGATCAAAGATGAACTCAAGAAACGGATGCATAACTCTATCCAAGATACTGGGCAATGGCTCAAAGCAGTGGTAACGGGACACTATAGATACTATGGGGTACCTGGGAACTATGAAGCGATGAACGATTTTAGACATTTAATAGGGCAAAGATGGAAACAATCTCTTAGGAGAAGAAGCCAGAAAGCTAATATTACATGGGAGAAAATGGGAAAGCTAATTGATCGATGGCTACCACAACCGCAAATATGTCATAAATATCCGTCGGAACGATTTGGTGTTATTATCTGAGGGAAGAGCCGTATGCACTAATATTGCACGTACGGATCTGTGCGGGGGGTAAAGGGTAACCTTCATCCCTACCGCGACCAAAATATCTAAAAATTGCTTGATCAAACATACCATGTGAGTGTAAAAATTTGTCTAACCTTTGGAGGAAAGTTATGGACAAATTGCTCGATATTTATTCGGATTACTTAATCGCTCAAAATCAGCATGCAACTGCTGTTGGTCTTTCAGATCTCTTAGAGGGTCGGATTAGTCACGATAAAATCACGAGATTTTTAAATGGTAAAGAACTTAATTCTAAAGATTTGTGGGAATATATCAGGCCAGAACTTCGAAAAATCGAGCAAGATAAAGGAGGGGCACTTATTCTTGATGATACTATTGAAGAGAAAGCTTACACAGATGAAAATGAGATCATTTGTTGGCACTACTCACATTCCAAAGGCAAATGTGTGAAGGGAGTGAATCTCTTATCATGTCTTGTCCGCTATGGCGATATTGCCTTCCCTATTGCTTATGAGCCTATTCATAAAGATGTATTTTTTTCTGATATTGCTACCAGAAAAGAAAAGAGGAAATCTTCAATCAATAAGAATCAAATGTTTCGGTCTATAATTGCTCAAGCTATAACTAACCAGGTTAAATTTGAATACATATTAGCTGACGTTTGGTTTGGAGCGAAAAAAAATATGGAGTTTATTCATCATGATTTGGAAAAGAAATTTATATTTGGAATCAAAGCTAACCGATTAATTGCTCTGTCTGAAGAAGATAAAAAAAAGGGTCAGTACCAAAATCTAAACACATTATCACTCAAGGATGGAGAAAAAAGAATAGTCTGGGTTAAAGATGTTTCTTTTCCTGTAGCTTTAATTACCAAGATCTTCAAAAACGAAGACGGCTCTACAGGTACTCTATACCTTGTCACAAATGACTTAGAAAGTAGTGCTGACCGCATCTACGAAGTCTACCAAAAACGGTGGCGAATAGAAGAATATCACAAATCAGTCAAGCAAAACGCGAGTCTTGAAAAATCACCGACTAAAGTCGTACGCTCTCAAAAGAATCACATTTTCGCATCAATCATAGCTTATTGCAAGCTAGAATTTTTAAAAATCAAAACTTCACTAAGTCATTTCGGTATGAAGTATATGTTATTGATGAAAGCAAATCGAGCCGCGTTTTTAGAACTTGAAAGATGGCGGTTCAATGATGGAAAGTTCTGATCAATTTTTTGGCCTTGTTCGGTTTTTCGGTCAAAATCCCTGGGCAGTCATATAATTTTCGTCCTCTAATTCCAATTTTTTAAGTGTATTCTTTTTGAGGTGTGGTCTC
>CAJCIW010000135.1 GCA_903970455.1 Verrucomicrobiota bacterium
CAACCAATTCCGGTAAGAGCGTTTTAGGTGGATTTGGTGGAAGCGGGGGAACTACTGGTACCGGTGGAGGAGGGGCAGCACTTGGCGGGACAGTTTTTGTCGGCGCGTTTGCCACTTTGAATATTCAAGATCCCGTGCCAGCTACGATCACTTCCGGCGCTTCCACGCCAGGAACCGGGGGAACCCCTCTGGCAAAATTCCTAGGCCAGGACTTTTTTATCATGTCGGGCGGCCTCATCAACTTTCAACATTCCACAACGTTTACGATTGGCACGGCGATCGAAAGCGATAATGGCTTGGGCAGCGGATCCGGAGGTGGATTGGCCATGAGCGGGAGCGGCGTTTTGGTCTTAAGCGGGGAGAATAACTACACGGGCACGACTTTTTTAATCGCGGGGACGATCCAAGTTTCCGACGATGCAAATCTTGGGGCCGCCGCAAACCCCCTGCAATTTTATATTGGCAATTTGGAAATGACTGCCACGATGAGTACGCCGCGGCCTTTCAATTTCCAAGGTGCAGCAAATATCACTGTCGATCCAACATTCACCGGAACATTGACAGGGCAGCTGACGGGGCCTGGGGGCTTTCAAAAAAACGGGACCGGAACATTGCTCCTTACCAACGACACGAACAGTTATACGGGGACCACGATCATTGCTGCTGGGACATTGGAAATAAACGGCGATACAGCCCTTCCTCTGTCAAATTCCGTTATCGATAATAGTTTATTGCTCTTCAATCAGCCGGACACGATTACTTTTGCCGGACCGATCAGCGGAAGCGGAGGAGTGACAATACAAAATGGAAACCTCATTTTTTCCGGGACAAATACTTATACAGGAACCACCACGATCGCGACAGGTAAGACCTTGCAGATTAATTCCAATGGCGGGCTGCCCACGAACAGCAATGTCTTCAACAATGGTCTTTTGCTGTTCAACAATCCGGGTAAAGCAAATAGCGCAGGGGTGATCTCGGGAGCGGGAAGTTTGACGATGGAAGGCTCGGGAAATGTGATTCTAAGCGGCAACAGCACCTATACAGGCCCGACGACGGTGCAGTCGGGGATTCTTACCGTGGATGGCTCTGTGACTTCCCCGATCACTGTGAATAGCGGAGGGACTTTAGCGGGCACAGGGCAAGTGGAAAATGTCACCGTCAACGGAACGCTTGCGCCTGGCGATAATGGCATCGGAACATTGAACGCTTCCCATGTCGTCTTCAATCCCGGATCGACTTATTCCGTCGCATTTGACAATACAGGCTCTTCCGGCCTGGCTGTATCGACCAATGTCACGATCAATCCAAATTCCACATTGCTCCTCATGCCCGATGGATTCACAAGGCCTGAGGTCGGCCGTTACACGATCATCACGTCCCCAACGATGACGTACAATGCTACTTTCAACTTCACGAATCCTTTTCCTACTTACATTCTCGAAATTCTCTATCAACCGGATGCCGTTTATGTGCTCTTGGATAAAGTAGCCTATGATGCGTTTCTGCCCTCAGGCAATGCAAGAAATGCGGCTGTTTGTTTTTCAGTTCTCGACCTCAACTCTTTTCCGGATATAGAACGACTCATTCCGATTTTGGATTTGCAAACATTGCCTGAGCTACGCCGCTCTTTCAATCAAATGCAGCCCGCCAACTTCGACAACATCGCATACGCGGAAGAAAACGTCGCGGAGAGAATCCGTCAAATTTTCACCGATCATTTTTTTGAGCAGCGGGCGATTTCCTGCCCTGAATCGGAGCCGTTTCGTTTGTGGATCGCTCCGTTTGCTGAAAAAGTGCGGCAATACGGCGATGATTCCCTTCCTGGCTACAAGCAAACATTTGCAGGGGCCACCGCGGCCTTTGATTATCGGAAAGAGAGATTGTGGATTTTTTCCGGAGGATTTTCTTTCGTCGATACCGACATGCACATCGCCCACTCCAAGGCGGAGGCGGACTTTAAAACTTATGCAGGAACGGTTGCAGCAGCATGGTCGAACACTTACTGGTTTTCCGATGCCCTATTTTCTTTTCTGTATAGTCCTGTTTACGCAGAGCGCAGCATGAAATTCAAGGTAGAGCACTTCCTTTTTTCCGGGAGCGACCACCGGAAGGCCGAGCATTATGACAGGATGAATCAGGTGATGGGGCATTTTGGCGGCGGCTATGATTTTCATTTCGATGCCGGGAGAAAAGCGAAAATCAACATTTATCCTTTTGCCAATGTCGATTATCTCTACCTCATGCAATCGGGCTACACCGAGCGCGATGCGAAAAGCCTAAATCTCAAAGTGCATGGAAAAAGTTACGACTATCTCCGTCCGGAAGCGGGACTTGGCGTGGGCTACAACGGATGCTTCAAACACTTGGAAGTGATGTTCGACCTCTCCGCAAGCTACATTCTGGAATTCCGTTTGCTCGGTAAAAGGACCAGAGCGAGATTTAAAAAAGAAGACGACTGCCATTTTTACGTGCACGGGTTGAATCCCGAAAACAATCTCATTTCGCCTCAAGCCAGACTTCGCCTCGCCTCTCTGGAACACGGCTTTTCGTTAACCGTTGGCTACCACGGCGAATTTGGAGAATATTTCAGAGAAAATGCGATCGAAGGCGAATTAAGAAAAGCTTTTTAGACTTTTAAAAATAAAGAGTGGGTTGAACCCACTCTTTTTCCGATGTTGCTCAAAATTGATTTATCGAGAGAAAATTTCTTGCGGTTTGAAGAAAAAAGAAATTTCGTTTTTTGCATTCTCGGAGCTGTCGGAACCGTGGACTGCATTTTTCTCGATTGATTTTGCATAATCAGCGCGGATCGTTCCTGGAGCGGCTTCCCGAGGATTGGTGGCGCCCATGAGATCCCGGTTTTTGGCAACGGCGTTTTCACCTTCGAGGACCATGACGAGGACGGGCCCTTCGATCATAAAAGTGACGAGTTCCTGGAAGAATGGGCGATGTGCATGGACGGCGTAAAAAGCCTTGGCTTGCTCAGTGGTCATGTGCACCATCCTAGCAGCGATAATTTTTAAACCAGCTTTTTCAAAGCGGGATAGAATCACGCCAATATTATTTGCTGAAACGGAATCCGGTTTTAGGATTGAAAGGGTTTGTTCTTTTACCATGAGAAAACTCCAATTGTGAAAACCTGCAATTATAAGAATTCGCTAAATTATTATCACTGAGAAACGCCTTTGACCAGAAAAAATTTTACTTGTCTCCCAAAATTTGTCTAGTTGAAAGACTTAAGGGGAAGCGATAAGATGTTTTTAATATGACTTACGGCAATTATCCAGAGCTGAGCCTCGTGAAACGCGCTCTAGTGATCAAAATGCGCCACCATGGGGATGTGCTACTGAGCTCCCCATTGTTTTCCAATCTAAAAAAAGCTATTCCTCATGCGCAGGTCGACGCTTTCATCTACAAAGACACTTTGCCCATGCTGGAGGGGCACCCCGCCATTACAGATTTTTTACTCTATGATCGGAATTGGAAAAACTTGTCTCCTTTAAAAAAGATCGTTAAGGAATTGATCCTTCTCAAAGCCATTCGTTCCCGATCGTACGAACTGGTCATCAACCTGACAGAAGGCGACCGGGGTGCTATTGCCGCGTGGTTTTCAGGAAGTAAATATCGCGTGGGCTTCGATCCTAAAAAGTCGGGTTTTTTCGGCAAAGGCAAAACCTACACCCATCTCGTCAAAGAGTGCGCGAATCCGCGGCACGCGGTGGAGCGTCAACTGGACGCGTTGAGACGGATAGGTATTTTTCCTCCGATGGAAGAAAGGGACCTTTTTTTGCATGTCCCCGAGAGCGCTAAAAATAAAATCGCCGACCTTCTCGCCCAGGAAGAAATACGCCTAGGCGATTATGTGTTGATCCATCCCGTTTCCCGCTGGCGATTTAAATGCCTTTCCGCTAAGCAGATCGCGCAACTCATCACTGAGCTGCATGAGCGGGGAATGCGCGTTGTGATTTCTGCTGGTCCCGAAGAAAAGGAATTGGCGATGGTCGCAGCGATTCTCGCTTTGGTTCCGGATGTTCCAGTGTTTAATCTCGCAGGGAAATTGACCTTGAAAGAACTTTCGGCACTCATCCTCTTTACAAAGGCTTTGATCTGCGTCGATTCTGTCCCGCTGCACATTGCCTCGGCGCTGAAAACGCCCGTTGCGGCCTTGTTCGGTCCCACATCTGAAGTCAATTGGGGGCCATGGATGCATCCCAATGCTCGCGTGATCACGCAACAATTTTCCTGCCGCCCTTGCTACCAGGACGGCTGCGGCGGCAGCAAAATGAGCGATTGCCTTTTTTCGATGCCCATTCAGTCTATTCTTTCCGGGCTCGATGCTCTGTTAGAACATTCCTTATGCTAAAAGTTTTCCTCCTTTTGATCTTCCCCTGCTTAGTTCATGCCTCAGAACTAAAAAAATTAGTCCAGTCCCCGCCATCCTGGATGTTGTTACAACTGAAAGACGATTTCGCTGTTTATAAAGGTAAAAAGATTTCCCTAAAAAAAATACGCCAGCTTTACGACAAAAAAGCTGAAGAATGGCTACTGGTCGCCTTTACGATTGATGACGGACAAGTGACGTATCGGACCAAAATCCCTGCAGGCCATTTTCTTCATCAACGCATCGGTGTTTATTATAAGGTCATTTCAGATCTTGCCAAAGAGTTGAAATTCCCCGATATGGCGTTTCTGATCTCCATGGGAGACGGCGTTGACTTGCCAAATGGCGCCTTAGAAGGAATCCCCGTTTTTGCGATGTGTAAAAGAGTGGGGGTGGAGCATTGCATTTTGATTCCCGATTTTGAGGCGCTCAATGCGGCCTATCAAGTTCTGCACAATGCCGATGTGCTTCAATTTGCACCTCCATGGGAAGCAAAAATTCCTAAAATGATCTGGCGTGGATCGACGGCCCAGAATGGAGTTGTCACGATGAGCAATTGCCATCAGCTTTCAAGAGTCATCCTGTGCTCCCTTTCGCTTGCAATGCCGGAACTTATCGATGCAAAATTTACTCATTTTGCCCAATTGGGCGAACCGATTCCCTTCCTGGAACAATTAGCAGGCGAGAGGGTGAGTTTTGAAGAACAGTTTCATTGCAAATACCATATTCTTGTGGATGGGAATGCGAGCGCTTATTCGGCATCGGGCTGGAAATTTTTCACACGTTCTTTGGTCTTCAAACCCAATTCTTCATGGATCCAGTGGTATTATCGACAACTAAAACCTTGGGTCCATTATGTGCCTGTCGAAGCTGACCTCAGCGATCTTGTCAAAAAAATGGAATGGGCGTTGCAAAACGACTTGCACAGTAAAAAAATCGCGCAAAATTCCCGCGACTTTGCTTTAACACATCTTACGCTTTCCTTTCATTTAGCTTATCTGCATTTAGCTCTTGTTAAATACAGCAAGCTCAATTTTAAATAATGAATAATTCAGTGAAGTTTAATTTAGGTTAACAATCATGACAACGACAGCAATACCACCGAGTTCCTTACCTTTAGTCCCAATGCTCCCTTCAATCATAGATGCTCCCAAAGAGCTGCTCACGGATATTTTCTCACGACTGCCATCGCAGGAGTTGGTTGCAAGCGCTTGTGTTTCTCGTCAATGGAATCAAGACTTGAATAATATTGAAATTTATCAGCAATTGTTTTCTCGTAATTTCCCTGAATTTAATTTGGGCGGAATTCAGAATTTAAAAAAAGCCTATTTGAGTGAAAATCAAACCTATTGGAATTATAGACAGGGGATGTTCTCTTCTTATATTTTGGGGGATCATAATGGTTATGGCGCTGACTCTCTTCTCTTTGC
>CAJCIW010000136.1 GCA_903970455.1 Verrucomicrobiota bacterium
GTTTTCTTTAAATTAAACATCGACGATCATCTCCCAGTTTAGAATGTTATGCTCACCCGGCTGAATCGTCCCATGAAAACTAACGGCTTTAAAGGGGCATCCAAACTCCGCATCGGCAAGACTGATCAATTCGTTCAAAGAAATGACCATCTCATCAAAGGTGTCACACCAGTTGGAAGTGAAATGGTTCACGAGCAGGGGAAATTTAAATGCCAGTGCCAACTGGGCATGGCTATGGAGCTCTTCGATGGACATCCCTCGAATGTGAAAAGCGATGTCTGCTGTGTGTTCAAATTCTTCGAAAGGAGAGATCAAAGGGCATGACCAAAGAGAAGTATATTCCAGATTGCCCATACTTTGGTAAAGATGGATGGCTTTCACAAAAAAGGGCAAAGGAGAAAAGGCGAGCTTCCATTCTTCCTTATCGAAAGGCGGGCGTGCCACACTTATGTGCGGAAAAAAAGGTCTTTGGTTCAACGAATATCCGTGAGAAACAAGCCATTCGCCCAGTTTTTTTTGATAAACGTTCAACCCTTCTTTGGAATGAAGCCAATCGGTCGTTAAAGCGGCGACACGACTTCTTTCCGGCGGGAGAAAAATCACTTCTTTTGCAATCCCGGCAGGTCCAATCAGAAAAGAAGGAAGAGGAGCGGAGGACAACAATGTTTTAAGTTTGGAAAAAGAATCGTGCCCTAAAAAGGCCAAGGTCAAGTGGCGCACCTCTTCTGGGATCATTCTGGCAGGGGGATATTCTTTCGGCCATGGCGCTTCTGTTTGGGCTCCAAAGAAAAGCCGCCTTGAATCTTCTTCTTCATGCTTCCGATTTGTGCTCATCATTGCATCAAGGACGGATAGAGATCATGCCTTCTGTCCCATAGGGGGCCATGATATCTGCTTCGCCCTGGAACTCCAAACTGTTTTTTGCGGAAATCTCGATCACTCCCCCGTTTCCTGAATTTTCTCCGCCGCATGCGCTGACAGCGCCATGAAAACACGCCGCTTCTTCAGAACGAATGAGCACATTTCCCCCGCCGCCTTCCTCAATGGCATCAGCCATAATGGAGGTTCCTTCATCAATGAAAACCCATTTTGACTCGATAACACCTGGATATGTTTTGTCCCTCGAAGTGCCGATCGAAATGTTGCCGCCTCCCTTGTTCCCGGAAGCATCGATGGTGGAATTTTCGAATACAAATACCTGTTCCCCTAAAATGTGAATATTTCCGCCGCTTCCTTCCAGATTTTCTGAGGAGACTGCTCCTGTAATGACCGTACTGCCTTTTTCCGTCGTGAGGAAAGTTTCAGCGGAATGGTCTTTAATTCCGAGATTACCAAGCAATCCCGAGTGGCGGATCCCAATCCCGTAAACATTCCCATCCGCTTTCAATTCTATTCTGTTACCAGTGATCACTCCCGAATTATCAATTCCTGTCTCTTCGTTTTCTGATTTTACAGATGAGGGAAAAACACCGATTTTATGCCCATTGGATGGATGCAGCACAAGATCTTGCCCCGCAGCGACGGCGACAGTTCCCCGCGGCGCATCGATCACGCCATTATTGAGGATTTGATAACCCAATAGATAGACGTTGTTTTCCCAAGCTTTGATCCGACCATGATTGATCACCGAAGTTTTTGCGCCGCCTTGCATGAAGATATCCTGTTCCCCATCGAAAAGGGGGCAAGGGCAAGTGGGTAAAGCAGAAGCTAAAAACCCATACGAGTCGACATATCCATTTTCCCCGATCAATACCCCATGAGGGCTTACCAGAAAAATACTGCCATTGGACTTTATGGTTCCCAAGATTTCACTTTCTTTGTTCCCAATCACCTCCATGATCGCGAGCGATTGAGATGAAGGCTGGGAGAAAATGGCGGTCTCATTTTCGGAAATGGAAAAATCTTCCCAAAAAATAAAAGCCGCTTCGCTCAGTGTGATCATGCAAGTGGTCTCATTGATATTCTCAATCGAAGCAGTTCCTTGAGCAACGGTGGGATTTTTCAGGTTCCCCTGGATATGGAAATGAAGAGCGAAGCTGCAAATCAATAAACTTAAAGTTTTTTTCATATTTTTTAGTAACTTCCTTCATCATCGTTTTCGGTTTCGGGAACATTTTCTTGATCCGCTTCCCCATTAGGTTTTCCGTTTTGCTCATCGTCTCGGGACGTATCCGTTTCTGGCATCTCCCCCTCATCTCCTGAAGGAAAAGGGAAATCCTTTCCTGCCATTAAACTCCTATCCGACTCGCTGTACCCGTCGGCGTTAAGCATAGCAGAATAAACGAAGATTCCTAAAACTCCAATCGCGATTTTTTTCATAACTCATCCAGCGGTTCAGTCGTATTCCTTTCTGTAGATCTTGCAAAATTTGGCAAATGAGATAAAGTGAATTTTTGAAGGAGAAAAAATATGGGTGATGGGAAAGAGGTGATTTTAATTACTGGGGCAAGCGGCAGAATTGGATTTAAATCCGCTGAATTTTTTTCAAAAGAGTATCAGATTGTCGGGTTCGATATTTTTTTAGCCGGCCATCTGCCCAATGCCGAATTCATCATTGTCGACTTGGCAACCGATGAAAGCGTAAAAAAAGGGTTGGACCAGGTACGAAACAATTATGGAAGCAAAATTGCCTCCGTTATCCATCTTGCTGCCTATTACAGTTTTACTACCCAACACAGTCATCTCTACGACAAAATCACTGTTCAAGGAACTGAACGGATGCTGAAAGGGCTTCAGCAATTTGAAGTCGATCAATTCATTTTTTCTTCCACGATGTTCGTCCATAAGCCTACACGGCCAGGTGTCAAAATCAACGAGGATAGCCCCATCGATCCTCGATGGGATTATCCCCTTTCCAAAGTCAAAACCGAGGCGCTCATCCATAAAGAAAGGGGGAAGATCCCCACGGTGAACCTGCGGATTGCTGGCGTTTATGATGACCGGTGCCATTCCATCCCTCTTTCCAATCAAATGCAACGCATCATCGAAAACCAATTCGAGTCCCATCTCTTCGCTGGAGATGTCACTCATGGATCCTCTTTTGTCCACATGGATGATCTTATCAACGCCCTGGCCCTCTGTGTGCAAAAGCGAAAGACACTGCCTTCGGAACTCAATCTTTTGATCGGCGAGGAGACGACATTCAGTTACGATCAGATCCAACGGATGATGGAAAGGGAAATCCATGGAAAAGAATGGAAGACGTGGCGGATCCCCAAACCGATTGCCAAAATAGGCGCCTATATTTTGACCCATTTGCCTTATGGGAAACCGAGTTTTATTCAACCTTGGATGATCGACATCGCCGATGATCATTATGAACTCGATATCACACGCGCGAAAAAAATTCTCGGATGGCAGCCCAAATACCGCGTCGATCAAGTGATTCCTAAATGGGTGGACGAAATCAAAACCGACCCAGTCGAGTGGTACGATGAAAACAAACTAAAGGCGCCTCGCGGTCTTGAGCGAATGGTAAAACATGAATAAAAACCGGATTGCTCTCCTCTCTATTGCATTAGGATTTTGGTTAATCGCACTCCCTTTAACCCTTGGATATCGGTGCCCTCTCATTGAAGGGAGTGATCTGGTTTCTGGCCTTCTGTTGATTGCCTTTAGTTTGCTTTGTTTATCGTCTAAACGCGCGTGGCCAGGATGGGTGATCGGACTCGTCGGCGTTTGGTTGCAAATCGCCCCCCTTCTATTTTGGGCGCCTCTTGCATTGATGTACATCAACGATACCGTGATTGGAGCTCTTGCCATCGTGTTTTCGTTTCAGCTCGCCAAAACAGATTCCGATACAAGGGGCAGCAGCTGTCCAAAAGGGTGGTCGTATAATCCCTCAGGCTGGGAGCATCGGATCCCAACGGTGGCGCTCGCTATGCTCTGTTGGTTTTTTTCTAGGTACATGGCCTGTTTTCAATTGGGTTATATCGATCACATTTGGGATCCTTTTTTTCCCAATGGCACGCTCCAAGTGATCACCTCGAACATCTCTAAAAGCTTCCCTGTCTCCGATGCCGGCCTTGGCGCCATTTGCTATACCCTGGAGTTTCTTTTAGGCTGGCAGGGGAGTTCCCGCCGTTGGTACAGGATGCCATGGCTGGTTTTTGTTTTTGCCTTTTTGGTGATCCCTGTCGGCATCGTCAGCATCACGCTGATCATCTTGCAACCCGTTGTCGTCGGCGCATGGTGCTCCTGGTGTCTGGCGACGGCAGCTGCCATGCTTCTGATGATTCTCCTCACAGCAGGGGAGTTGGTAGCAGTTCTGCAGTTGTTGAAAGAAACCCGGCAAAAAGGAGGGTCCCTGTCGCAGGTGTTCTGGAAGGGAGTGGGAAGCCCGCTTCCTAAAGTTGCGCCTGCAGCTCCGCGGAAGGCTTTAAAATTTTCCATCGGCGCCACGTTGCCTTGGAATCTTGCCCTTTCTATTTTTCTCGGAATCTGGTTGATGGCCAGCCCTGCTGTGCTGCAGCTTAACAAAAATCTTGCCGTCGGAAATTTTATTCTTGGCCCGATGATCGTGGCGTTCTCCGTCATTGCATGCGCAGAAGCTTTTCGCAGTATCCGCTACTTGAATGTGTTGTTCGGCCTTGCTCTTATTTTGCTCCCTTGGATCGTGACGGGCTCCCGCTTGGGAGGTGTCTTAAATGATGTATCAATGGGTATTTTGATCGTTGCCCTTGCATTTCGCAGAGGCCCCGTTTGGGAGCGTTACGGGGCTTGGGAAAGGCTAATCAAATAAACGGCTCATCGAGCCGGGCTTGTTTTACATTTTTGTTGAAAAAATGTGGGAATTCTCATTCCCTGTTCCTTTGGTCAGCCGCTTTGCTAGTGCCTGACACCTGTTCTGGCTGTACTGCTTCTTCTGATTTATCTGCATATTTTCCGGTTTTCGGTGCGTTCTTAATCGCCGTTTTATGACGAGGATTGGCTCCGGTCGCAGAGACTTCAGATGGGGAATCTTTTTTTGCCAATTCCTTGCAAGCATTGCTTCCACACGATTGGTTAGCTGGATTCTCACTGGTTTGATTTGCGTATCCTGAAACTGTTCCGCACGCCAGGATTCCACAAATAAGGGATCTTAAACGAATCATATCAGCCTCGTTTTTCGGTTTTTCCCTTCTTATCGGTAAATAGCTTTTCTTTTCAACTCCCCTTCGACTCTTTTTTGTCAGGAAAATGATGTAAAATTTATTTTGAAATGAAGCAGATGGAACCTTTTTTCTCTTGGGAAAATCAAATTTTTCCCAAATGTGTTTGCGGAAAATCCCGAGGTTTATGTATGGTGTTAATTCCTTTTGAAAAAATCGTACTCGGTTCTTCAAAAGGAATAGAATCAACGAGATTGGTTCGTCTATTTTAACAACAGAAATGAAGTGACGTGCAAGCAAAATAGAGCTTGTGCGGATAAGTGAGTAAGAACTTACTTATTTGCCTGTAAATTTTTATTTGAGA
>CAJCIW010000137.1 GCA_903970455.1 Verrucomicrobiota bacterium
GCATTCCTGATCCCTTCCTCCCGCAATGCAGCGCTAAGCTGCTTGCCCACGCCCCAAATTTCTTCTACATCTAGATCTTGAAGGACAGCGTCGATTTGCTCGGGATCCGTGAATGCAAAAACACCCTCTTTTTTCTTGGCAATGTCATTAGCGACCTTGGAGAGGGTTTTCGTCGGGCCGATGCCAACCGATACAGGGATCCCTGTCCATTTGAGGACGGTGCATTTGATCTCTTTGCCGATCTTGAGCGGATCTTCGACGGCCATGTGTAAAAAAGCCTCATCGATCGAATAGATTTCCCTATCCGGCGAAAACGTTGACAGGACATCCATTACTCGGTTGGACATATCGCCGTAAAGCGTGTAATTGGAGGAGAGGATATGCACCTTTTGCGCTTTGAAGAGATCGGCATACTCAAAGAAGGCCGCGCCCATCGGGAGTCCTAATGCCTTTGCCTCTTTCGAGCGGGCGACGACAATGCCGTCATTATTGGACAGGACGACGACAGGCTTTTTACGCAGCTTGGGATTAAAGGCCTGCTCGCACGAAACATAGAACTGGTTACAGTCGATTAAAAAATAATTAGACAGCTTTGTGGATGACATAAGTGACTACACCCCAGACCTGAAAGTCGCTCTCTTCCTTCATTTCTAATATAGGATAAGCGGGGTTTTCCGGAACAAGGGAGATCTTGCCTTCGCGGATTTTAAGGCGTTTGACGGTAAATTCCGAGTTGACGATGGCGATGATGATTTTATTGTCGGCAGCCTCCAGCGAGCGGTCGACGACGAGGATGTCGCCGGAAAAGATTCCCGCGTTCTGCATCGAATTGCCGGCGACGCGAACGAAAAAAGTGGCCGCGGGGTGGGCGATCAAAAGTTCATTGAGGTCGAGCTTTCTATCGAGGTAATCTTCTGCAGGCGAGGGGAATCCCGCTTGCACATTGGCCAAAAAAATAGGCAGAGGGAATGTTGAGAGGGCCTCTGCCTTGAAGATTTCAATAATTTTCATTCCACCTTAATAGAATAAAAGCGGGTCACATTCCCTTGTCGGACAAGCAGGAGGAGGCGTTTATTCTCGGTTTGGTCAAGCGCTTCATTGAACTCGGTGACATTGGTGACTTTTTTGTGGTTGACCGCCTGGATCAAATAGCCTGGACGGAGACCTGCTATCGCAGCCAGAGAGCCGGGTTTGATTTTCGTAATCACCACGCCTTCTTCTTTTGGCGACAGCCCAAGCTGTTTCGCAAGGTCAGCGGTAAGATTATCGATCTCCATACCTAGTTTCTGGTTGAGATTGCCGCCCGTCGCCATGTTGTCATTGGCTGTGCCCAGGGTGACTGGGATCGTAAGGAGCTGCCCTTTACGGTTGATTTTCAGGTTGAGTGTCGTGCCAGGGCTCATGAGTGAAATTTCATTCCTGAAACTCTGTAGAGATTTGATGGGAATTTTATTGTATTCAAGGATGATATCTCCCTGTTTTAATCCGGCTTTATCTGCAGGAGTGTCTTTGAAGACCTCTGAGATCAGCGCTCCTTCCGGTTTTGGCAAATTAAAGGCGTCGGCAATGTCCTTGTCGACAGGCTGCAAGTTAACGCCGAGGAAGCCGCGCGTCACGGTGCCTTTGTCGATAATTTGGGCCATGATGTTTTTAGCCATGTTGCTTGGGATCGCAAATCCGATGCCCATATAGCCGCCGGTGCGCGAGACAATGGCTGTATTGATCCCGACTACTTCGCCAGTCAAGTTCAGCAAAGGGCCGCCGGAATTGCCCGGATTGATCGCTGCATCCGTTTGAATGAAATCTTCGAAATCCGTGATGCGTAAATTTTGTCTCCCTTTGGCGCTGACGACGCCGACAGTCACGGAAGCTTCCAGCTGGAAAGGGCTGCCGATCGCAATGACCCATTCGCCGATATCGATCTCCTCGGAATCGCCCAACTTCAGGAAGGGGAAGTCTTTTCCCTCGATTTTGACGATCGCGATATCGGTGTGCGAGTCGGAGCCGATGACCGTAGCATCCATTTCTCGGCCGTCATTGAGAACAGCCGTGATTTTATCCGCCCCTTTGACCACGTGGGCATTTGTCATGACGTAGCCGTCGGCGCTCACGATAAATCCGGAACCCTGGCTCAATTGTGGAGCGGGCTTTTGAGGCTGTCCGCGGTAAGGCCCGCCGAAAAAGCGGTTGAAAAAGTCATCTGGGCTGAAGTCGTAAGGATTTTGATGCCCATAGGGAAAGGCGTTTTCCTCTTGGTCAGGGGTACTGCTTTGGACCTTGATAAAAACGACCGCAGGGATCGATTTCTTTGCGACTGCAGTGAAGGCCTTTGAAGTCTGCGCGGGAGAACAAACGCACTGTTCGTCACTACCCGCCTGAGCGAAACTCTGCGGGGAAGCGAGCAAGAGAGACGCAGCGATAAGAGAATAGGGGATGAAGCGCACCATATTTTAGCTCCTTATATTATGTATACACATCGTGATTCAGAAGTTGGCCACTGGCTTCGTCGGCATCCTCATCTTTGCAGCTGGCTCCATCGAGCTTGTGCTTGGACAGCCCCTGCTCCTCTTGCGAAAGAGCGATTCTACGCTCTTTTGCAAGTTTCCGCAGCTCCAACGTCTAAGCCTGCTGCAAATCTGAAGCGCCGACATTGCCATTGGCCCCACTTTTGAATCCCTCTGTGTATAATCGGGAAAACCATTTATAACTCAGCGGGAGCAAAAAAGCAATTGCGCTCTATGTTTTGGATAGGTTCAGAGGCTGACATTACGGCTGGTCAGAACAAGAACGGCGTTGCCAGAAGTTCGGCCAAGCCGCCGAATCCCCCATAGACAAAATCACGAGCTCTTCCTCAGATTTAGTCCAGAATACCCACTAAAAGGGGGTATTTTGGGCTAAAAGTTTAATATTTTGACCAAAATACCCACAAAAAATAGGAATTCTGGTATATTCAAAAAAAAGAGGTGAAAATGGCTGTAAGGGATATCCTAAAGACTATTGAAACGCCGTACGTAGATGCTCAAACACTTCTCGCTCTTTTAACTGATTACCAGAAGCCCCGCGAGTGCATTTCGCGCATGGTAAAAAATAAAGAGTTGATGCGCTTAAAAAATGGCTTTTATCTCATTGCCGATAAAATCAGACAAGGAACAAATATGATTATCCCCTATGAGCAGATTGCAAACTTGCTTTATGGGCCTTCCTACGTAAGCCTGGAGTGGGCTTTATCTTTTTATGGGATGATCCCCGAACGCGTGCATACAGTAACGAGTATGACTTTAGGCAAAAACAAAGAGTATCATACTCCCATAGGGGATTTTGCGTATTATAAGTTATCTCCCGATGGTTATTCGATAGGGGTAACTCAAAAAAAGGCCTCAGATTTTCAAGGAGGATTCCTAATGGCAAGTCCCGAAAAGGCGTTAGCAGATTTGGTGTTCAAAACTTGCAAGGGGTTAAATAAAGAGGGAGTGAGGCAGGAGCTATTGGAGTCAAAGCGGATTGATCGCGAGCACTTTCATCAATTGGACAAGGTTCTGCTTGGAGAAATTGCAAAATCTTACCGCGTTAAAAGTGTGGACTATTTAGCTGATTTGGTAGGTGTGTTATGAGACTTGATTTAAGTATTAAGAAGATGCTGGAGAGTTATAATGATCAAATGCCTCAGATCGACAAGTTGCGAGAAATATTGCAACAAACAGCTTTGTTGGGATTGGCTCGGCATCAGTTCTTTGAACATGCTGTTTTTTATGGAGGAACTGCACTTAGGATTTTATATGGGTTGAACCGCTACAGCGAAGATCTGGATTTTTCCCTCATTAAGCCCGATAAAAATTTTGACTTTAATCCTTTTCTAGAGGGGATGCATAGAGAATTAATGGGAATGGGATTCGAGCTTGATGTAAAAGTGCGTGAAAAAAATGTCGACACGGGAATTTGGTCAGCTTTTTTGAAAGCAGATACCCTTTCTTTGCTATTGTCTATCCATGAAAAAACAAACATGAAAGGAATTCACCCTGATCAGAAAATTCAAGTCAAACTGGAAATTGATACAGATCCTCCTCTACGCCATTTGCCACTGGAAACCAAATTAGTCAAAAATCCAGTTCCATTCTATGTCGTTACTTATGCCATTATTGATCTCTTTGCTGGGAAAATGCACGCAGCTCTTTGTCGAAACTGGAAAAAACGCGTCAAAGGCAGAGATTGGTATGATCTAATCTGGTATGTCCAAAGTGGAATTCCTGTGAATTTGTCTCATCTGAGAGAGAGAATGCGACAGACAAAACATCTAGGACCTGAGGAGAGTTTTGGCGAAAAAGAATTATTGGAGCGTTTGCACGCTAGAATCGATGAAATCAATTGGGACTCTGCCAAATCTGATGTCGCTGTCTTTATTGCAGATAAGCGCAGTTTGGAAATCTGGTCGCGCCAATTTTTTCACGATATCATTGCTCATTTACGAGTTGTAGATGATCCAGTATAGCAAGGTGTCATTTTCTCGATGGTGGAAAGGCTGACATTGCGGCCGGTCAGAACAAGAACGGTCTTGCCCGTAAGTTTGGGCAAGCCGCTCTTTAAACAAGCGGCGATGGGCACAGTGGAAGAGGGTTCGATCAGGTATTGATGATGGGAAAGAATCCAGCGGAAGGCAGCAAAAATCTCATTCTCTGAAACCAGCGCCACGTGATCGATATATTTTTGCAAATAGGGGAAACACCGTTCCCCAAGGCCCCCTTCAAGCGCCCCGGCAACGGTATCGTAAGCCGGGAGCTCTGTCACCGCTTTTCCCCGTTCAAGAGAAAGTTTGAGAGCAGGGGAGCCCTCGTGCTGACAGGCGATCATTGTACATTGAGGGTTCCTGTTTTTAGCGTAGAAAGCAAAACCTGCGCCAAGACCGCCTCCTCCTACAGGGAGTAAAAAATGCATCGCATCGGGAATCTCTTCGAGAATCTCCAAAGCTAAAGTTCCACCGTTGCCGGTCATGATCTGCTCGTCATCGTAGGCAGAGATGAAATGTAAGTTTTTTTTCTGAATGATCCCGAGCGCCCATTTCATCGTTTCGTCGTAACCGGGAAAATTTGAGCGCTGCACATCCGCGCCAAGGTCTCGAAGCTTATCGAATTTCACGGGCTCGACGGTTTTTGGAACGAAGACTGTGCAGGGAATTTGCGCTTCTTTTGCCGCGTAAGCAAGCGCTAGACCATGGTTTCCTGCAGAACAGGTTGCCACGCCTTTCTTTTTTTCTTCTGCCGTAAGGCGGGAAATAGAATACAGCCCCCCGCGGAATTTGAAGGAGCCCGTTTTCTGCAAAAATTCCAATTTGAGATAGACAGGCACGCCCAGATGTTTGGAAAGAATAGGAGAATATTCAATAGGCGTGCGAGCGATCTTCGATTTAAGAAAGCGGGCAGCTTCTTCTATAACTTGTATGCTTAGCGATTTGTACATCTTCGATGGCCACTCCGGTTAAATCGGCGATCGTGATCGCCTCTGGTTTTCTGTGATAAGAGTTTAGCGCAGCGCCGATTTCCTGGACTTTATCCATCGAAATCCGTTCTTTAGCATAGGAAAGATCTCCGTATTTTAAACATTGGCCTAGATGGTCGACAAAAATCTGGTCCGCTCTTTCCATCGCATCGGCAGCAATCTCCTGCTTTCCCGGTTGGTCGGCGCCCACTGCAGTGATGTGCATGCCGGGGCGGAGGTCTTTGGCAAAAATCAAAGGGGATGGAGAGGCTGTCGCTGTGACAATGAGGTCGCAAGAGTGACAAACTTCAGAGATGTTCTGTGTCGTCTGAATTGTAAATGCAACCAGCTCCGGCTTGTTTGCAAACGCAGCGAGCGCTTCCGCCCTTCTTCCCCAAACAATCACATCGCGGCAATCGGTGACATAGCGCAAAATTTCCAGCTGTTTTGCCGCTTGTATACCTGTGCCGGCGATGCCGATCCGCACAATGTTCTTAGGAGCAAAATGTTTGGCGCAAACCGCGCCTGCAATCGCCGTTCTTAGATCGGTCAAACAGCCTTCATCGAGAAGGACCGTTTCGATAACGCCTGTCTTTGCAGAGAAAAGAAGCATCAGGCCTTGGGAAGAGGAGAGTCCAAGCTGAGAATTTTCAGGAAAACCTGAGGCGATTTTCACGACGAACTGCTCATCGCCGGTGATGTGCCCCGATTTGATATGGAGCTCGCCTGTTGGGTGTTCAAAATTCAACATGCTGATAGGAGCAATTCTCACTTGCCCCTTTGAGGAGAGGAGCAATCCTTCTTCAATCTTTTTAATCAGTTCAGGCACATCAATTGTCTTCTCAATCTCTTCACGTGTAAAAATGCGCGGTTTCATCCGTCCTCCGGCGGAAACCCGGCCCTTAAGGGCCGGGTATTTTCAAAAACAATGTTGGGCAGAGTACGAACCTCGGCCCCAACTTAATCCCAGGCCTTAAGGCCTGGGTTCACGACTTTAAAAACTCGGTTAATTTTTCTAAACACAAGGGCATGTTTTTTCTGCCGAACCCAATCCGGAAAAAATTCCCCGGCGTGTTGTAAATTGAAGCCGGCATCAATAAAACGCCTTTTTTCTCGACAAGGCTTTTACAAAAAGAATCAATATCTTCTTTCAGGAGCAATTCGGGAAAGCCGATGCACCCTCCTTTAGGACGGACCCAGCGAAAAACATGGGCAAATCGCTCAAAAAACGGATCGAGAAGTTCCAAGTTGGAACGGATGATGTCGCGATTCCTGGCGAGGATTTTATCCTTGGCCCTGAGTGCCATCAACGAGAGTATTTCGCTGGGGGCACTATTGCAGATCGACGTATAGTGTTTGACACGCTGAATTTTTTTAAGCAGAACCTGGTCTTTTGTACAGATCCAGCCAAGGCGCAGCCCCGCCAAACCATAGGCTTTGGACATCACGGACAAACTGATCCCTCGCTCATAGATATCCGCAACGGAGGGGAGGCGGTCATTTTCATCGATCTCCATGAAGCGATAAACTTCGTCGGAAAAAAGGTAGGCTCCCGCTTTGCGGCAAAGCTCAATGAGTTTGTCAAGCGATGCGGCATCGAGGTTCGCGCCTGTTGGATTATGAGGAAAATTAATGACTAGAAGCTTTGTGTTGGGACGGAAAGCTTTCGCAACTTCATCCAGATCCAATTTCCATTGCAGCTCAGGTTTCAAAGCAATCGCCGTGGTATCGGCGCCCATCGACTTGGGAAGATCTACTAGAGACTGATAGGCAGGAACAATTGCGATGACATGGTCTTTGGGAGAAAGCAACCCATGCATCGTGCAGAAAATACCGTCTTCCGCTCCTGCAAAAGTCAAAACGTCTTCTGCAGAAATGCTGCTATATTGCGAGGTAATCGTTTCTCTTAAAACGGGGAGTCCAGGAACCTCGGTATATCCCAGATGCAAGGTTTCCCATAATTTTTTGGATTCTGCATCGGCCATTGCGACTAGATCACTCATTGAGATGCTTTCCGCATCGGAACAGCAGAGCAGATAAGGGGCTTTGAACTCCCATTGAGTGAGGTATTCTTCTAATTTGAATAGGGGAAGTTCCATTAATCCTCTTTATTTTCACTCAAGTATTTGTAGACAGTTGCCCGGGATAAACCGAGGACGCTTCCTACATACGCGGCAGCGTTTTTTCCTTCGAAGGCTCCATCGGCATGTAGATCGGCGATCAAGCCGATTTTTTGCTCCCGAGTCAAATGGTCGAGAGAGAGCTGTTTTGCTTTGAGGCGGTTGTAGATATAGCGGCTGATCTTTTCCCTCCAATCTTCGATGAATAATTCCTTAGGCAATTCTTTAGGCTTGGCGATAAATTGTTCGAAAAGAAAATGGAATTCCTCCCATTTGGAAATGTCCAAATTGATGCAAAGAAATCCAATCGGATTTCCCTGCTCATCGCGAATAGTAGTCGTCACCGATTTTAATTTTTTTCCGTCCCAGTTGGTCTTCAAATAGGGGTCGAAATAATCGGGAAGTTTCGCGTTTTGGACTTCTTTATCCAAAAGGGAATCGTTGCCCACTACCCTTAGGGAATAGGGATTGTAAATCGCGTGGATCTTGCCTGTTTTCAGATCGTGGATCACGGCTTCGGCATAAGGCTGGAGCAAAGCCACAATCGACTTGGCGATGGGGATATAGAGATCGAGGGGGTGCATGTTCTCTCCTGTTATAGACATTTTAGTATATATAAGACTAAATTGTCTACAAAAAGACGGTAGAAAAACCTAAATCCTTAAGAATCTATGTTTTAAACTCTTTGGGATTGGGGTCTTAGCGCATCCAAATAGGCGATTCTTTCCGTTAGGGGAGGATGAAGGTGATCCCCCGAATTATTACCTTGGTTATCTACCCCAAAGTATACCGTAAGATGTTCCAGCCATTGCATGCATTCTTTGGCCGTTCCTGCGAGATCCCTTAGATTAAAGTTTGGCAACGTAAGAGTGAGCGTAGTGAGAGGCCGTCCTTGGCTAGTCTCCCCAGCATTGCTTTCAGCACCAATAAAAGGGGCTGCCTCTTTCTTTAATTGAAGATTATTAAGCCTCATCGTCTCGAAAAAGTAGATTCCACCTTGAGGGTTGCCTTGCAATAAATTGACAGCTTCTAAATCAGCTTTTTTTTCTTCTTCCTTCCAAAAGGAGATTTGATGTGTGTTCCAAAAATAACGGGTTATTGCATTTGTAATGAAAATTCCAACATTTATTGCTACAATGATTGCGAAGCTCACAAAAGGAAAGAGCGCTATGCTAATTACCACCCCAAGGATCGTCAGAACTGTGGGAACCCACCGCATAATCTGGCTCATCAATACTTTGGATTTTAACTCATGAGAAAGATGAGATCTTTCGTGGGCAAGAGTGAAGTCTTTTGCTTGTTCGAATTTTTCTCGATCCCGCAACAGGCGGATGACAAATTTTAGCGTCGATTTATCTATGGTTGCAAAATGGTAAGTTAAGCCGAATTCTATAATTTTCCCCTTCATCCAGGCAGCCATCTCATCTAAAAATTGATTGTTGTTAAGGCGAGGGTCATCGATATTCACAATACGGAATCTTTCGGGAATATCCTCATATTTTAATAAAAACCAGGAGGGAAGATGAATGCAATTTTCCGATGGAAATGCTTCAGGCGTTGCATTGAAATGACCAATTTTAATTTGAGATTGAAGTTGAGTTACAGCTCGAATTCTATTTTCAAACGTTCTGACTTTTTGGATTAAAGCGTTTTTTCTCGTTTCCAATTCTTGAGTTGGAGCAGTGAGTGTCCATGGAGTAAAAGTAAAATTTAAACTAGTTGCTGAAGCCATATCTTTCGTATTCTTTTAGATTCGCAGATTAAACGGAATAAACTTTGATCGCTTTGTTTTCTAAAGAAAGCAGAGCGTTTTCTTTTTCTAAAAGTTCTTTGCCGGCAAAACTGACGATCACGCCTTTTTCTTTTTTGGGGAGAAGTTCGGTTTCTATGGCATGTTTTAGATCACGGGAAGTGAGATTAAGCAACCGGGTGCGAAACTCCTGGCGCATTTCCCTGGTTTTCCCATCGCGTAGCCAGGTGTAGGCTGTGAGGGCGCGGCTGCCGGGAGAAATGGGGGTATCGAACTGCTGAATAATCCCGAGCTTGGCTTCTTCTAAATCCTGGTCGGTGAAGTTGCCTGCGGCAATTTCATCCAGGGCTTCATGGAAGGTACGCAAAGAGGCGGCGATGTGGGGATCGCGAAAAGAGTGGAAATTAAAGTGGCCTAAGCTCGAACTGTAGGTGGCGCCGCAGCCGTAAGCTCCCCCCTGCTCGCGGATTTTCCGGTGGAGGATTTTATTGTCCAAAAGCTGTGCGGCAACTGTCAAGGCAGGAGCAAAGGGATGCAAATAAGTGACAGTTTTGAAGGCTTCCGCATTGAAGGCGACTTGGGAAGGGATGATGCGTGCTTGGGATGGGACTGGAGGAACTTCAAAATCGAGTTTCCAGGGAGTATAGGGAGGCCGAGCAGCCAAATCTGTAAGGCCATAAAAGCCATTCTCTTGGATTTTCTGAAAAATTTCCTTGGAACAGCTAAGCACAAGGTTGAGATCATGGTAAGTGAATATCTTTTCTTTCAGAAAAAGCAATTTTTCGATGAGCTTATCGATGTTGTGAGAGAGATTTTTGCTTAAAAGCTCAATTGTTTTGTAATAGCGCAGGCCATACCAGGCTTCTCCAATGAAGGAAGCCGGTGAGAAACCGCTCAACGCTAATTGGATCGCATAGCGCATCGCTTGCCGATTGAGCCGGTTGAGTTGCGCATCGCGAAGCTGCCTGATGAGTTCTTCAATCCGGTTTTTTTCATCGAACCTTGGGGTTAGTAGAGTCTCGCGCATCAACTCAAAGAGTTTATCTATCTTTCGATGCAACGCTTTTCCCCGCATATTAAAGGAAGGTCTGGCCATTTTCGGATCGTCGGTTTGGAGATGGAGGGCGCACGAGGTTCCGATGCCGCCAGTATTCGCTTGGATGAATTCGAGATTCTGCACGTAACTGCGCTCTCCGCTGCCGAGCTCGGGGATCAGCGAAGTGAGCAAGTGCACATAAGGCAAGTCTTCATTATCAATATGGGAAAGGTCAGAGATTAAATCCGCATAGACGATGTGATTTGTAAAACAGTCGTGATGGAAAATTTTGAGATTTCCCTGTGTGTAATGTTTCAAGGGGAAGTCGCGAACAAGTGGGGAGACATCGTCGAGGGTGACTTTAGGGAGGCAATCGAGCGATTGCAGTTCCGTTTTTTTCTGGAAGGAGGCGAGATCCTGCGCCTGTTTAACGATTTCAGTGATTTGCTGTTCAGAAAGAGATTTCCGAATTTCCAGAAGATGCTGCTTTTCCTCGGTGATTTCTTCAGAAGAAAGATGCTGGTCGGGGTGCATAACGAGGCGCACGCAGTGAGGATTATCGAGGAAATACTTTTGGATCAGGCCGGGAAGATAGCGAGGGTCCTTTGTTTTTACGAGCAGTTGTTCAAACAAGGAGTGCACGAGCAACGCATGTTCTGGGTCGCTGCCATGCTGTTTGGCTAGCGCTGAGCGCATGAACAAAGTCAGGCCGAAAGGGGCATGGTCGCCTGTGATCTCCAGGCGACTGAATTCGAGCTGATGGATGGCCGCCTCGATCAGGTGATCCGGGATTCCTTTTTTCACAATTGATTCTAGAGCTTTTCTCAAAGCCTGTTCAAGCTTTTCCACATTTTCCAGATCGCATCCCTTACAGATAATCGCATAGGGGACCTCGCTCATTTCCGCATCCATATACGCATCTGCGTGGATGCAAAGCTTTGTCTCCAATAGAGCTCCTTTCAAAAGGGAAGCATCGGTCTCCATCAATATGGAATCGATGACCATGAGCGCCAACACTTCTTCTTGCTCAATGAGGGGAACCGTCAAGTATCCAAAGGCGATGATTGTCCGATGGGATAGTTCGTCGTTTTCGCTGATCGGATAACGCATCTCTTTTTGGATTGGCTTAGAAAATCTCTTCTGTGCGGGCAGGGGAGGGATGGGAATGACTTTAGGAACGTTTTTAAGAGCTTTTTCCTCAATGAAGTCGAGATGCTTTTTCAAAGGGAGATCGCCGTAGAAAAAGAACAGGCAGCGGCTCGGATGGTAAAATGTCTCGTGGAAGGCGATCAATTCGGGATAAGTCAAACGGGGAATCTCTTTCGGATCGCCCCCTGAATTGTAAGCATAGGGCAAATCGGGTACGAGCGCCGCCATGAGAGCGTGCCATAACCGTGTGTCCCCAGAGGCCAGATTCCCTTTCATTTCATTGAACACAATTCCCTTGTACTCCAAAGGAGTCGTCGGATCTTTTGAGTTGGCAAATTCGAGCCTATGCCCCTCTTGAAGAAAACTCAGCCTTTTGAGCTCAGGATGGAAAACAGCATCGATATAAACGTCTAAAAGGTTGTAAAAGTCCTTTTCATTTTGAGAAGCTGCGGGATAGCAAGTGAAGTCGGAGCCCGTCAAAGCATTCATGAATGTATTCAAACTCCGCCGGCTCATTGAAAAAAAGGGGTCTTTTACAGGAAATTTTCGGGAACCGCAGAGGACTGTGTGCTCAAGGATATGTGCAACACCGTTTGAGCTGGAGGGGAAAGTCTGAAAAGAAAGACAAAAAAGGTTTTCAGGGTCGTCATTGCCAATGTGCATCACATGGGCGCCGCTTGGCAAATGCTGCAGCTCCCTAAGGATGCATTTAAGCTCGGGCAGGGGAAGGCATTTTGTGACGACGAAATCGCCATACGTTTCACCCGCTGCTTTCAAAAAATGAGGATCCAGAGCCATACGCAGTGCCTTTGCAATCAGACAGAATAGAGCAAATTAAGGTTTTTGCCAATTTGAATTGTAGAGGTTCAGCCTATATGGGAGTAAACTTCGAATAATGGTAGGAGGCGAGGTCTTCGGAGAGCCCTGGCTGATATTCCAGCATTTTATCTAGGAGGATTTTCCTCCTGCTTTTGATGTTGGGATGGATCAATCCGATGGTTGTTTCCCATGTTTTAGTCAAAAGCGCCCCTGCCCAAACAACAACTTTTGGCGCAAATTCATAAGAATGGATTTCAATCGCTGCACAGATATATGTGTCTGTAAAGATGTCTTGGTCGGCAAGAGTTTGCATTTTTCTAACTCTTTCGGGAAAATCCTTCAGTCGATTCTGAATATCAATTGTTTTTTTTGCTTGTCGCATAAACGCCTGAAGTCGTTCAGGTATTGCAAATGCCTGATAATCCTTTTCCAGTTCATTGATGCAGGTTTTGATCCGACCGAGGGAGCTGAAACGGTCGATCGATTCATCCGTCCCGACATAGTGGTCGCCTACAAGTTGGGATAACCTATTGGAATAATAATCGTAAAGTGCGGGTTGAGATATATCGCCAGTCGTTTTAGCTAATTTAAAGTCGTTATATATTGTTTCTGCTAATTTAGAGTTAGTTTTGTATGTTGAATTAAATTCTTTTAATAATAGGTACGTTCTTCTATAAACGATTTTAAACTGTTGCTCGGGGGTAAGTCCGCATTGTTCCCGAGGGATGAATGCAAGCTTGGGTAAAAGTTTGTTCAGCTGGCATTGCCAAATCGAGTCAGTTTTTGTCGCTATGTAACAGCATCTGCTCATGCCAGAAAACCGGGTAATTTGTTCAACGGTCATGTGGGAGAAAAGGATTTCTAAGATTTCCTGAGGCAGAAGAGTGGAACCATCCAACCTTATCTCTCTATTGCGTGGAAGAGTGGATGCTATTTCTGTTTCACAATCATGAGCCGGAAGGAAAGGTTCAAGCCCCAAATATTCCTGGTAAAGCGTTGCATCATCGAGCAATTTTTGGAGATCTTGATGAAGCAATTGGGCCTCTTTCACCCATTTCCTGCTTTTACAAGCTAGATCTATCCCCATGCAGCCAATTTCTGCCAAGGCGAGCGTGGAGATCGTCGTGTTCAAATTGTCTGGGGACACGGTGTGGTAAGCAAGGGCGAATGCTGCAACTTGGGCCGCTTGCTTGAAACTAATGGCTCCCGAGGCAGATGACATGAAATTCGAAGGGCGTTTGAGCTTTTTCTAATTTTTTGGCAATGATATTCAAGCAGAGGTTTTTTGGCACATTAAAATTTGATTAATATATCAATGATTTTGATAGTTATGAGGCGCAGGATTTATGTGCGCCCCAAAGAGAGGTGGCTTGGTTTAAGCCTTATAGAAAATTTGCGCCTGATGATCAGCGTCGGCTCGAGTGGATCGAGTCAGATCGTAATGAAGTTGAAGATCTAAATGATCGGTTGTTTTTCGGATGCTCGTAGTTAAAGGCTTTGCAAGAATCCGTCTTCGGATGCCGTCTATTTCGACATGGCACTCTGGGACTATTTCCACCTCGTGGCAGCCGGCATTCTTGAAAGCGTTCACGTATTCTTCTCCAGAGATCCCATTTAACGTAAATTCGTCGAGGATCATCAGTCCATTGGGCTTTAGAAATTCATACGCCTGGCAAATGACGCCGACGGGATCGGATAGATGCCGAAAGGTCACATGCGAGGTGATAAAATCAAATTTTCTATCCTGTAATGAAGGAAGCTGATTCAGGTTCTCGATATTTCCGACGACATATTCCTCATCAGGAATTCTGAATGCATTGCTCGCATAACGGGTGTCGCGAAAATCTGCTGCGGTTACCCCTAGGACATCGACGTTGTTAAAACGATCTTTCAAACTCTTCAAAAATCGTCCGTTGCCAGTTCCTAAATCAAGAGCATCGAACCTCTCTTTTTTAGAAAATTGCTCTGCGATTTCTATAGCCGATTGGCCTACTAGGCTCATTTCCCGATCATCGAATGTGTATTCTTCAGAACCGACAAACAAATAATTGTGATACTTTGATTCGAACATTCCTTTGTGCAGAGGCAAAACGCGCAATTGAAACGATTCATCGATCAGTTGCTGAACCCTTGCGTCCCGTTCTTTCCATGAAACTAATGGAAAATCGTCGGGGTTGTTTGTTGTAAACGACGTGTAGTGATTATTAATTACATTAACTGCCATATAACCTCATAATTATTAATAAATATTGCTACATTATATCAGAAAATTGAATTGTGTGTTATATATAATATTTTATTTATTAAATGGCGCTAATAATCAATGACCTACACGCAGAACGCCGTAAGTAGGCCTATTCATTCTTTCATTAACAGTTGAAGGGTGGCATCGACAAAACTCTGCTTTGCAAAGATTTTTTTCATGCCCTGACGATCCTTTTCATACATTTCTTTTAATTGCTTGGTTTCCAAGCTATGAGGGTCGACCATGAACCCAGGCAAGGGAATAGCGCAGGGGTTTCTCAGGATGTATTTGCTCTGGCGAGAATTTTCGCTAAAGGCTGTCGTATTTTGATCCATTAGATCAAGTTCCTTTTCGAGAGAACTGTCTCTTTTTTTGGGGGGAGCAAATTCCTTTAATTTCGTCCGTATTGTGCTTTTTTCATGAAACAACCATGAGTTATTTCTTCCAAATCCCAATAATATCCCAAGCAACGCTTGGTGTTTTTTTAACACATCTGCAAGATGTTCTTTCCCAGCCGTGATTCGATTGAACAGACTTTCTACAGTATTCTCAGCGCCCAAAACCTGTTTGAAGTCTTCGATATGTTCCTGAAGCGTTCTTAGGAGATTTTTTTTATTAATCATTAATAAATATAAATTATCTTCATCTTCAGTTATATGCACGATGACATTCCTGGAACAAAACAAGTGTTGCATTTTTTTAAAAACTTCGAATCCCATCTTTTCTTCTACATCGAGGGATGATAAGAAATGCCTTGAAAAATAAAATGAGGGTGTTGATTTTTGACAACCAGTAATGGCTATGGGTTTGCTCCCAAATAAGAGATAGGCAAAATTGTCATAAAATAAAGTGATGTCTAAAAAAACAGAGAGGCAATGCCTCTCATCATCGCTTAATTGACTCAAAATTCTGGTGCTGCGAGACTGTTCCCTTGCTAGAAAAGGAATGGCGCTACCAGTCAACACCAGGATGAGCAGCGCAATTATCAATCCTTTCCCTCTCTTGAATTTCATCGGATTCAACTCTTCTTTTTCTTGTCATGGTTGCAAACATAACATGTATAATTCCAATCCCAATTGCAGGTGTTGCATGGAAATCCTGGATACATCTCCCATAGACATCTCCATTGTGAGGGTCCGCAACCATCTGCAGTTACATTTTCAAAAAATATGCCGTGTTTATCGGATCTGAGATATTCAGTTTGCAGGATAAAATTATGGATCTGAACGAAAATACCCTTTTCACGAATGTCAATTTGTTCGGGACTAACGTATGTTTTTGGACAGGCAGTAAACAGTTTTTCATAAATACCCCACTTTCCAGATGTTTCGTATCCAACGATTCTAAATATGAGCATTTTTGACTGTCAAGAAATTTATCCATTGAGGCGACGGGTGGGTCGCCTCAAAGAAGGAGGAAAAGGATTACCAAGTAAGAGCAGAGGAGGACTGGTATTCGGTGACGCGGGTCTCGAAGAAGTTTTTCTCTTTGCCAAGGTCGATGGTCTCGCTCATCCAAGGGAAAGGGTTTTTCGAGCGGTAGATGGCTTTTAGGCCCATCCGCTCAAGGCGGCGGTCGGCGATATATTGGACATACTCGCGGAACATCGGGGCCGTTAAGCCGAGGATGCCGCGGGGAAGGCAGTCTTCCGCATATTTGATCTCGAGTTCGACAGCTGTTTTGACTTTTTCGATGATTTTAGCTTGGAACTGAGGGGACCAAAGATCGGGATTTTCTTCTTTGATGCCGTTGATCAGGTCGATGCCAAAGTTGAGGTGGACGGTCTCATCGCGCAAGATGTATTGAAACTGTTCCCCAACGCCCGTCATCTTGTTTTGACGATTGAAGGAGAGGATCATCACAAAGCCGCTATAGAAGAAGATCCCTTCCATGATGATGTAATACCCAATCAGGTTTTCGAGGAACTTCTGGGCGCCTTCCCGCGTTTCAGTTGTGAAGTCGGGCTTGAGGATGTCTGTGGTCAGCTCCATCTCAAAATTGTCTTTATCGTGGATCGTGTTGATCTCGTTGTACATGTTGAACACTTCCCCCTGGTCGAGGTTGAGCGACTCGACGATGTAGAGGAAAGTGTGGGTATGGATCGCCTCTTCGAACGACTGGCGCAACAGATACTGTCTCACTTCGGGATTGGTGACGTGCTTGAAAATGGCGAGCACAATGTTGTTGCCGACCAGGCTTTCAGCCGTGCTGAAGAAGCCCAAATTGCGCATGATGACCCGTTTTTCATCCTCGCTGAGCTGGTTTGCTTTCCAGAGTTCGATGTCTTTGGACATCGGTACCTCTGTGGGCATCCAATGGTTGGCGCAGCCGTTGAGATAGTGTTCCCAGGCCCACTTGTACTTGAGGGGCATGAGTTGATTGACGTCGACCTGGTTGCAGTTGATCAACCGCTTTTCATTGACCTTGACCCGCTTTTCAACTCCTTCAACTGTCTTCATTTGAGCTGCGAATTCTTCTGATGTTAACATGGTTTTTATCCTCTTTTTTTAATTATTGACAGCTTTCACACCCTTCTTCGAGATTGCAGACGATCACGATTGGCTTCTCTTTTGCAGGGGCTGTTTGATCTTCTTCCCGATCGAGTTGGATATTGCTGGAGGCTGACTTGTTTTTCATCCAGCGGGGCTGCAGTCCGCGTTTATTGATGTCGGTTGTCGATTTCTCGATCTGTGTGGCGCCGAGGCAGCGGAGGTAGTAGGTCGTCTTTAATCCCTTTTTCCACGCGTTGATATACATTTGGTGCAGTTTTTTTCCACTCGGTTCGGCGATGTACAGATTCAACGATTGCCCCATATCGATCCATTTTTGACGGCGGCTTGCGCATTCGATTATCCATTCAGGATCGATTTCAAAGGCGGTGAGGAAGACCTGCTTGATCTCTTGAGGAATTCTTTCGATTTCAGCAATCGAGCCATCGAAGTATTTGAGGTCGTCGAGCATGTTTTTGTCCCAAAGCCCCAGTTTCTTCAGCCGGTCGACCAGGAAGAGGTTCGGAATGGTGAACTCTCCGGAAAGATTGGATTTTACGAAGAGATGCTTGTACATCGGTTCGATCGACTGCGTGCAGCCCGTAATATTAGAAATCGTCGCGGTCGGAGCGATCGCCATGGTATTGCTGTTGCGCATCCCGTATTTTTTGATCGACTCGCGCACGGGCTTCCAGTCCATAGAACAGCTGTGGTCGACCTCGATCGGTTCGCCTCTTTCTTTTTCGAGAAGTTCCAAAGTGTCGATGGGGAGCAACCCGCGCTCCCATTTCGATCCTTTGTAGGTGGAATAAGCGCCCCGTTCTTTGGCCAGCTCGCTCGAGGCAAGGATCGCATAATAGGCGATCATTTCCATGCATGTGTCGGCAAATTTGACAGCTTCATGGCTCGCGTAGCTGATATTCATCAAGTAGAGCGCATCCTGGAAGCCCATCAA